>NZ_JBPXMB010000036.1:0-78151 GCF_051918945.1 Streptosporangium sp. LJ11 | reverse complement strand
CGGAAACGGGGAACGCTCCGGCGCAAGCCGGAAGCTGCCTGAGAGCGCGCTCACCACAGCACACTCACAAGCAACGGCATCAGGCGCCCCAGCCCGCCTGGGCGCCGCCGACCCGGTCGGCGGCGATCTTCTCGAAGTAGCCCGACCTGGCGTACGCCGCCATCGGGTCGGGGTCCAGCCCCAGCTCGGCGCGCACCTCGGCCAGCAGGGGCCGCACGTCGGTGTTGTAGGCGTCCATGACGACCGCGTTGGCCCCGAGCACGTCCCCGGCCGACTGCGCCTTCGCCAGCGCCTCCCGGTCCACCAGCAGCGCCTTGGCCGTGGCCTCCTGCACGTTCATCACCGACCGGATCTGCCCGGCGATCTTCGGCTCGATGTTGTGGCACTGGTCCAGCATGAACGCGACGTCCTCGGTGAACCCGCCCCCGCCGATCACCTCGACCATGATGCGGAACAGCTGAAACGGGTCGGCCGCCCCCGCCATCAGGTCGTCGTCGGCGTAGAAGCGGGAGTTGAAGTCGAAGCCGCCCAGCTTGCCCTCGCGCAGCAGGAACGCCACGATGAACTCGATGTTGGTGCCCGGCGCGTGGTGGCCGGTGTCGACCACCACCTGCGCCTTGGGGCCCAGCTTCAGGCAGTGCGCGTACGCCGTCCCCCAGTCGGGCACGTCGGTGGCGTAGAACGCGGGCTCGAACAGCTTGTACTCCAGCAGGAAGCGCTGGTTCTCACCCAGCCGCTCGTACACCCGGCCCAGCGCCTCGGCCAGCCGGTCCTGGCGGGCGCGGATGTCGTCCTGGCCGGGGTAGTTGATCCCGTCGGAGAACCACAGCTTCAGCGTGTCGGAACCGGTGGCGTCCATGATGTCCACGCAGTCCAGCAGATGCGCGAGGGCCTTGGCCCGCACCCGCGCGTCCGGGTGGGTCACGCTGCCCAGCATGTAGTCGTCGTCCTGGAACACGTTGGAGTTGATCGCCCCGATCCGCACCCCCAGTTGCGACGCGTGCGCGGCCAGCGCGGCGTAGTCGTCGACCCGGTCCCACGGGATGTGCAGCGCCACCTGCGGCGCCACCCCGGTGAACGCGTGCACCTGCGCGGCGTCCGCGAGCTTCTCGAACGGGTCTCTCGGCACCCCCCGCTGCGCGAACACCTTGAACCGCGTGCCCGAGTTGCCGTACGCCCACGACGGGGTCTCGATGACCTGCGCCCGCAGCGAATCCTTGATCATGAATCGGTCCCCGATCAGTTGAGGTGGAAGACTTCCTCGAGCGCGACCATGCCCTCGTCGGGGCGGCCGTCGAGGCTCTCGAAGAACGGCGCCATCTCGGCCTGCCACCGGGCGTTGACCTCGGTCGCGGCCATGGCCTCGCGGGCGGCCTCGAAGTCCTCGGTCTCCAGGTAGCCCACCAGCAGCCCGTCCTCCCGCAGGAAGAGCGAGTAGTTGTGCCAGCCGGTCGCGCTCAGGGCGTCGAGCATCTCCGGCCACACGGCGCGGTGGCGCTCGCGGTACTCCGCCAGGCGCTCCGGCCGCACCTTCAGCAGGAAGCAGACACGCTGCATGGGATGGCCTTTCTCGGCGCGGCCCGCGTCCCTCGGGGCACGGGCCGCGCCCGGACGTCAGAAGTCGAACTGGTCGATGTTGGAGGCGTCGAAGGTGAACGGCGGGCCGAGGATGATCTCCCCGTCCTTGCCGATCGTCCGCTCACCGAGTTTGCCGGCCTTCAGGACCTCGCCCTCGGCTCCGGTGATCTGCCCGGAGGCCAGCGCCGCCGCCGCGTACGAGGCCAGGTAGCCCAGGTCCTTGGGGTTCCACAGCGCGAACTTCTCGACGGTCTTGTCCTTGATGAACTGGCGCATCTGGTTGGGGGTGCCCAGCCCGGTCAGCACGACCTCGCCCTTGTACTTGGACCCGGAGATGTAGCGCGCCGCCGCCGAGATGCCCACCGTGGTCGGCGAGATGATCCCCTTCAGGTCCGGGTACGCCTGCAGCAGGCCCTGGGTCTCCTGGAAGGACTTCTGGTCGTCGTCGTCGCCGTAGGCGACCTTGACCAGCTTCATGTCCTTGTACTCGGGCTTGCCGAGCTCGTCCTTCATGAACTCGATCCAGGTGTTCTGGTTGGTCGCGTTCGCCGTCGCCGACAGGATCGCCACCTCGCCCTTGCCGCCGATCAGCTCCGACAGGAGCTTCACCTGGCTGCGGCCGATCTCCTCGGAGTTGGCCTGGTTGATGAACAGGTCGCGGCACTCCTTGGAGGCGTCGGAGTCGTAGGAGACGATCTTCGTCCCCTTGGCCCGCGCCTGCTGCAACGGCCCGCACACCGCGTTGGCGTCGTTGGCCGCGATCAGGATCGCGTCGTGCCCCTGCTGGGTCAGCGTGTTGATGTACGACACCTGAGAGGAGGCCGACGCGTCGGAGGGGCCGACCTCCTTGGCCTCCGCCTTGAACTCCGCGGCCGCCTCGATCCCCGCCTTGTCCACGATCGTCTCGTACGGGTTGTTGATCTGCTTCGGCAGGAAGGCGAGCTTCAGCCCTTCCTCGATCGGCGCGTTCGGGTCGGCCTTCGCCGGGGCGGAGGACGCGGGGGCCGCCGGGGCGGCGGAACTCGCCGAGTCCTTGGTGGTGCCGCCGCCGCAGGCCGCGAGCGCGATCGACAGCAGACCGGCCACCATCGCGGCGGGAACGGACCTTCGCGAAACAGTGAACATGAGCGCTTCCTCAGGAAGTGGGGGGTGGTCGGACTCCTACGAAAAAACGATTTAACCGGTTGAGCTGGACAGTAGAACCAAGCTTCGGTAGGTGTCAATGGCACATGAACGTGCCGTTTCCTTAGCGTTACACGACCTCCACCTCCGGCGGCCCGGCTCCTCCGGGCAGGCCCGCCGGGTCCGCGGCCCGGCAGCAGAGCCGCCATCCGTTGCCACGTTTTAACCTTTCCGGCACCCGGCGGGGCGTGGCACGGCCGGGAACTCCCCAGTTCGCGGCACGCCGCACGGAATCCGGGCGGCCGTTCCATCGGACGCCGCTCCCCGGGCTCCCGGCCCCCTCGGCCCGCAATCCGACGAGCCTTTTGCCAATCAAGCTGGGAAATTGTGTGAATTGCCAGCCTTTGTAGCTGTCGCGGAAGTCCATCCGAGCACCGCGACCCCGTACGGGAAACGCGTGTGAGCACTATGACGCAGACGGCCGCCCGAATGGCCGCTTACATAAAGGGCGTCGGCAGTTCACAGATCAGAGAGGCATCACCATCATGTCGCGTAAGCGTCGCAACATCACCGCCCTGGCACTGACGCTGGCCGGGCTGGCGACCACCGCCGTCCTCGCGTCCCCCGCTCACGCGGCCGGGGCCACCGTGACGGTGGGATCGTTCGGGAACATGTCCGTCGTGGGCACGACCGGGAACGACAGCATCGACATCAACCTGTTCAACGGCAAGATCAACGTGACCTCCAGCCTGCACTCGGTGACCGCGGGCGCCGGATGCACCCAGCAGGGGCCCAACACGGCCTCCTGCTCCGGGGTCTCGACCATCATGGTCAACGTCAGGTCCGGCGAGGACACCGTGCGCAACAACACCTCCCTGTTCGCCGAGATCTTCGGCTCGGCCGGTCTCGACCGCCTTTCCGGCGGTTCCGGCCGCGACATCCTCGTCGGCGGCACCGGCAACGACGTCCTGACCGGCAACGGTGGCAACGACACCACCGACGGCGGGCCCGACGTCGACACCTGCAACGGAGAGACCGAGGAGAACTGCGAGCTGTAGCGGAGGTCGCCTGGCCGCACGGGAGCAGGCCAGGTCGGGGGCGGGTGACGGCACCGCGGGGGCGGTGCCGCCACTCGCCCCGGGACCGTGACACGCGGGACCGGTGCCGTCACGCGGCCCGGCACGTCCCCCCGCGACCCGGGCGCACCCGGGTCGCGGGGGGACGCTATTTTCCGAACATGACGATCGCCCGTTCACTGCTGTTGTTCGCGCTGGCGGCCGTCGCCGAGATCGGCGGCGCCTGGCTGGTCTGGCAGGGGGTCCGCGAGCAGCGGGGGCTGCTGTGGATCGCCGCGGGGGTCGTCGCGCTGGGGGCGTACGGGTTCGTCGCCGCGTTCCAGCCCGACGCGAACTTCGGCCGGGTCCTGGCCGCCTACGGCGGGGTGTTCATCGCCGGATCCCTGCTGTGGGGGATGCTGGCCGACGGCTTCCGTCCCGACCGGTGGGACCTGATCGGCGCGGGCGTGTGCCTGGCGGGGGTCGCTCTGATCATGTACGTCCCGCGCGGGTGAAGCGGGAGAAGCCATCGTGAAAGGGCCGCGGGAAAGGCTCGCGTGGCCGATCCCGGAGAGAAAGGCGAATCCACCGATAGTTTCACCCACCATTTCTGATATATCCCCCGTATCAGGAAAGTCTTTCCGGTTACCCTTGGACCGTGCCCGTCTATGTGGCCGTGGATCTCGGACCTGAGAGCGGCCGGGTATTGACCGGCGAATTCGATGGTGAACGGCTCGCGGTGCGGGAAGTACACCGCTTCGCCAACCGGCCCGTCCGCGTTCTCGACGGCCTGTACTGGGACGTGCTTGGACTTCTCACCCAGGCCCGCGGGGGCATCGCGCTGGCCGCCTCCCGTGGCCGCCTCACCAGCGTGGGCGTGACCGCCTGGGGCGGTGACTTCGCGCTCCTCGACCGCACCGGGCGGCTGCTGGCCAACCCCCGCCACCACCTCGACCCCTACACCTCCGGCCTGGCGGGTCTCGTCTCCTGGCAGGACCACTACGAGCTGACCGGCGTGCGCCCCGGACCCGGCACCACCGCCTGCCAGTTGCTGGCGCACGCCGGGTCCCCGCTCCTGGAGGCCGCCGACCACCTGGCGATGATGCCGGACCTGTTCACGCTCTGGCTGAGCGGCGAGATGCTCACCGAGCGGACGATCGCGAGCACCAGCCAGCTGCTGGACGCCAGGACCGGCCGGTGGGCGGACAGCCTCCTCACCCGCCTGGGCCTGCCCGGCCACCTGTTCGCCCACCGGCTCTCCGAGCCCGGCACGGTCGCCGGGCCGCTGCGCGGCGAGAGCGGGAGCGGCGGGGGCGGCCGGATCAGCCGGAACGGGAGAGGTCCCGGCGCGACCGTGGTCGTCGCGGTGGCCGGCCACGACGCCGCCTCCGCGGCCGCGGCGCTTCCCGTCTCCTCCGGCTCGGTCGGCCACATCTCCTGCGGCCCCCGCTCGCTGGCGGGGCTGGAGCTCGACGCGCCGGTCACCAGCCGGGCGGCCAGGCTGGCGGGCTTCACCAACGAGGGCGGTGTCATGGGGACCGTGCGCTTCACCCGCGCCCTCAACGGCCTGATGCTGCTCCAGGAGTGCCGCAGGGCCTGGGGGGTGCGCGTCTCGTACGCGGATCTGGTCGCCGAGGCCGCCGCCGCGCCCGCGTTCGGCCCCCTGATCGACCCCGGCCACCCGTGGTTCCTCGAACCGGGTGACATGCCGGCCAGGATCGCGGCCTACTGCCGGTCGACCGGCCAGGCGCCGCCCGACGGCCGCGCGCAGACGGTGCGCTGCGTCCTGGAGAGCCTCGCGTGCTCCTACCGGTGGGCCCTGGAGCAGGCCGAGTTCCTCAGCGACCGGCGGGTGGAGGCCGTGCACCTCGTGGGGGGCGGGGCCGCCAGCGCCACGCTCTGCGGGCTCGTCGCCGACTTCGCCGGGCGGCCGGTGCTCGCCGGCCCGGTGGAGGCGACCGCCGTGGGAAACCTGCTGGTCCAGGCGATGGCCGACGGCCGCCTCGGCTCCCTCACCGAGCTGCGCGAGGTGGTCCGCCGCTCGTTCAGGCCCCGGCCGTTCACGCCCTGCCCGCAGCGGGAGCCGTACGAGATCGCCTACTCCCGCTACCGGCGGCTGGCCGGCGTCGACGGGTTCTGGGACGGCGCGGAGGCCGGGCCGGACACCGTCCACCGGGCGCGCCCGGCCCGTCACGCGGCGTCGGCTCCACCGGCGGAGCCGACGGGGCCGGCAGGACCGGCGGGGCCGACGAGTTCGACGGCCTCAGTGGGACTCGCGGGCGACCGCGTCACCGCTGGAGCCGACGAGGAAGTCGAGGTCGGCACCCCGGTGGGCCTGCATCACGTGGTCGACGTAGAGGCGTTCCCAGCCCCGTGACGGCGCGGCGAAGGCCGCCCGCATGACCTCCGAGGGGTGCCGCCTGGCCAGGTCCTCCGGCGGGATGTCGAGGTCCAGGCGCCTGGCCTCGACGTCCAGGATGATCGGGTCGCCGGTCCGCACCAGGCCGAGCGGGCCGCCCGCCGCGGCCTCGGGCGCCACGTGCAGGACCACCGTGCCGTACGCCGTGCCGCTCATCCGGCCGTCGCAGATCCGCACCATGTCGCGCACCCCGCGTTCCAGGAGCCTGGCCGGCATGGGCATGTTGGCCACCTCCGGCATCCCCGGGTAGCCCTTGGGGCCGCACCCGCGCAGCACGAGCACCGAGGAGGCGTCCACGTCGAGGTCGGGGTCGTCGATCCGCGCGTGCATGTCCTCGATGCTGTCGAAGACCAGGGCCCGGCCCCGGTGGCGCATCAGCTCGGGCGAGGCGGCGGCGGGCTTGATGACGGCCCCGGACGGCGCCAGGTCGCCGTACAGGACGGCGATGCCCGCGGCCTCCTGCAGCGGCTGGCCGCGCGGGCGGATGACGCTCTCGTCCCAGATCCGCGCGTCGTCCAGATGATCGGCCAGCGGCCTGCCGGTCACCGTCAGCGCTTCCGGGTCCAGCAGGTCGCGCACCTCGCGCAGCACGGCCAGCAGCCCGCCCGCGCGGTGGAGGTCCTCCATCAGGTGGCGGCCCGCCGGTTGCAGGTCGACCAGGAGCGGCACCCCCGCGCCGGTGCGGTCGAAGTCGTCGAGGGAGAGCTCGACGCCGAGCCGTCCCGCGATGGCCAGCAGGTGCACCACCGCGTTGGTGGATCCGCCGACGGCGGCCAGCGCCACGATGGCGTTGAGGAAGGACCCCCTGGTCAGCAGGGCGCTGGGGCGCAGATCCCGCTCGACGAGCTCGACGGCGAGCCGCCCGGTCTCGTGTGCACCCTCCAGCAGGCGGCTGTCGGGGGCGGGCGTGCCCGCCAGGCCGGGGACGGTGGTGCCGAGCGCCTCGGCGACGCAGGCCATGGTGGAGGCGGTGCCCATGGTGTTGCAGTGGCCCCTGCTGCGGATCATCGACGACTCCGAGCGCAGGAACGCCTGCTCGGTCAGGGTGCCCGCGCGGACCTCCTCGCTGAGCCTCCACACGTCCGTGCCGCAGCCCAGCTGCACGCCGCGGAAGGTGCCGGTGAGCATGGGCCCGCCGGGGAGCACCACGGCGGGCAGGTCGACCGAGGCCGCGGCCATCAGCAGGGACGGGATGGTCTTGTCGCAGCCGCCCAGCAGCACCACGCCGTCGATCGGGTTGGCCCGCAGCATCTCCTCGGTCGCCATCGCGGCCATGTTGCGCCACAGCATCGCGGTGGGCCTGACCAGCGTCTCCCCCAGCGAGACGACCGGCAGGTTCATCGGGACGCCACCGGCCTCCCAGACGCCCCGCTTGACGCTCTCGGCCACCTCGTCGAGATGGGAGTTGCACGGCGTGAGGTCGGAGGCCGTGTTGGCGATCGCGATGTGCGGCCGGCCGTCGAAGGCGTGCGAGGGCAGCCCTCGCCGCATCCAGGCCCGATGAATGTATGCGTTGCGGTCGGTTCCCGCGTACCACTGCGAACTACGCCGGTCCGCCGTCACGTTCTCAGCCCCATTTGCCGAACGGTAGTCTACGGAACCCGATTCTTGTACCTCCGGCCTCGCCCGGCGGGCGTCTGGAAGGTTCCACCCGTGAGAGCGTTCGTCGTGACCGGGCCTCGCCGATTCGCCGTGCTGGACGTCGAGCCGCCGGTTCCCGGTCCCGGGCAGGTCGTGGTCGACGTGGAGCGGGCCGGGGTGTGCGGCACCGACATGGAGTTCTTCAGCGGCGAGATGGCCTACATCGAGGAGGACAACGCCCGCTATCCCATGCGGCTCGGCCACGAGTGGTGCGGGACGGTCTCCGCCGTCGGCGAGGGCGTCGACGACGGCTGGATCGGCACCCGCGTCACCGGCGACACCATGCTCGGCTGCGGCAGGTGCCGCCGCTGCCTGGGCGGGCTGCAGCACGTGTGCGAGGACCGCTTCGAGATCGGCATCCGGGGCGGGTGGCCGGGCGCCCTCGCCGAGCGGCTTCCCGTGCCGGTCACGGCGCTGCACGTCCTGCCGGACACGGTCGACGCGGTGGCCGGGGCCATGGTCGAGCCGGGCGGCAACGCGCTGCGGGCCGTCGAGGCCGCGGCCCTCGCCCCCGGCGACCGGCTGCTGGTGCTGGGGCCGGGGACGATCGGCCTGCTCGCCGCCCGGTTCGCCCTGGCGCACGGGGCCGAGGTCCACATCATGGGCCTGTCGGAGCCGTCGCTGGAGTTCGCCCGCACCCTCGGGGTGCACGGGGCGTGGACCTCGGACCGGCTTCCCGATCTCCCGTTCGACGCCGTCGTCGACGCCTCCAACGCCCCCGGCCTGCCCTCCCTCGCCGTCGACCTGGTGGAGCCGGGCAAGCGGGTGGTCTACATCGGCCTGGCGCCGACCCCCAGCGCCGTCGACACCCGCGTGCTGGTGCTCAAGGACGTCACGGCCGTCGGCATCCTGAGCGCCTCGCCCGGCCTGGCGGGGGCGATCGAGCACTACGCCTCGGGCTCGGTGGACCCCCGGCCGCTGGTGGCGGCCGTCGTCGGGCTCGACGGGGTGGGCGAGATCCTCTCCGGCTCCCGCCCCTCGGGAGCCGGCCCCGGCCCCAAGATCCACGTCGACCCCCGGGTTTGATCCGGTTCCGCTGAGGTTTCCCCCTGCCAGGTTTCGACGGTGGCCAGGCGGCTATCTAGCCGTCCTGGCCCTGTCGGTCCCAGGACGACCAGGGCACTTCCCGGCCACGCACGGCCGGCGGACACTTCGAGGTGGCAGGACGCCCCCGCCCGCCGATCCGACGGCGGCCTCCACGACCGTTCCGCGGGAGGACCCGCGGCGAGGAACGGCCGTGGCGGGCGGGGGACGACCGGCTGCGGGACTCCGGCACGCGGCCGATCCCGCGCGCGAAAACCGTGAAGATCATGAAAAACCGTTGAGAGGACCGATAATGCCGACGTCACTACCCGGTGGAGACCTGAAGCTCGCCGAGGACCTCACCCTCAGCCGGATGGGTTACGGGGCCATGCAGCTCGCGGGCCCCGGCGTGTGGGGACCCCCGCGGGACCGCGAGGAGGCGATCGCGGTGCTGAGGGAGGCGGTCGAGCTGGGGATCACCCACATCGACACCAGCGACTACTACGGCCCGTACGTCGTCAACGAGATCATCCGTGAGGCCCTGCACCCCTACCCGGAGGACCTGCGCATCGTCACCAAGGTCGGGGCCCGGCGCGCCCCCGACAAGTCCTGGCCGCCGGCCCTGTCCCGCGAGGAGCTGGTCACCGCCGTCCACGAGAACCTCGAACGTCTCGGGCTCGACGCGCTCGACGTCGTCAACCTCCGAGTCGGCGGGATGACGGACCCCATCCCCGGTTCGATCGCCGAACCGTTCACCGTGCTCGCGGAGCTGCGGGAGCAGGGCCTCATCCGGCATCTCGGCGTCAGCGGCGTGTCACCGGAGCAGCTCACCGAGGCGCGGTCGATCGCCCCGGTCGTGTCGGTGCAGAACTTCTACAACCTGGCCCACCGCGCCGACGACGAGCTCGTCGACCGGTGCGCCCGCGAGGGCATCGCCTACACGCCCTTCTTCCCCCTCGGCGGGTTCAGCCCCCTGCAGTCCGGCGTCCTGGACCGCGTCGCCACCCGGCTCGGCGCGACTCCCCTCCAGGTCGCCCTCGCCTGGCTGCTGCACCGCTCGCCCACCGTCCTCCTCATCCCCGGGACGTCGTCGGTGGCCCATCTCCGGGAGAACGTCGCGGCAGCCGGTATCGAGCTGCCCGCCGACGCCCTCAAGGAGCTCGACACGATCGGCGGGTGACCGCCGCCGCGCCGCCGGAGGAGGCTCTCAGCCCTTCAGGCCGGTGTGGGCCAGGCCCTCGATGAACTGCCGTTGCGCGAGCACGAACACCACCAGCACCGGCAGGGCGGTCATCGAGGCGGCGGCGAGCTGGACGTTCCACATCGGCCCGCCGTAGGCGTCGACGAACTGGGTCAGCGCCTGCGGGAGGGTGAACCTCTCCGGCGAGGAGAGGTACACGATGGGTTCCAGGTAGAGGTTCCAGCTGTGCAGGAACGTGAAGATCGCGACGGTGCCGAGCGCGGGCCGGGCCAGCGGCAGCGCGACCCTGTAGAAGGTGCCGAACCGGCCGAGCCCGTCCACCCGGGCGGCCTCCTCCAGCTCCCCGGGCAGGCCGATGAAGAACTGCCTCATGATGAAGGTGGCGAGCACCCCGGGCGCGCCGAGGATCGGCACCAGGATCAGCGGCCAGTGGGTGTCGGTCAGCCCGAGCCCGTGGAACATCTGGAACAGCGGGACGATCGTGACCTCGCTCGGGATGAGCAGCCCGAGCAGCACGACGACGAACAGGACGTTCTGGCCGGGGAAGCGGATGCGCGCGAAGGCGTACCCGGCCATGGCGGCCACCGCCATCGTGCCGGCCGTGACGACCAGGGCGATGTAGAGGCTGTTGAGGTACTGGCCCGCGAAGGGCTGCAGCCGGAAGACCTGCCCGTACGCCGAGAAGTCCCAGTCGGCGGGCAGCAGTCTCGGCGGGAAGGCGAAGATCTCGCTGACCGGTTTGAGCGACGAGGTGACCATCCACCAGGTCGGGAAGACGAACGGCACGCACAACACGCACAGCAGGCCGTAAAGGAGCGTCTTCCGCCGCACCGGTATCTCACGTTTCATTGAAGACCCACCTTCTGCGCATCCGCCACTGCACGACGGTGAGCAGCGCCACGATTGCGAACAGCAGGACCGACAGCGTCGCGCCGTACCCGAAGTGATGGAACTGGAAAGCCTGCTGGTACAGGTAGTAGACGAGGACGGTCGTCGACATGCCGGGGCCGCCCTGGGTGAGCACCGCGATCTGCGCGAACACCTGCAGCGACCCCACCACGGTGATGATCGAGGTGAGCAGGATGGTCGGGCTGATCAGGGGGACGGTGATCCGCAGGAAGCGGGTCCCGGCCCCGGCGCCGTCCAGCTCGGCGGCCTCGTAGAGCTGGGCCGGCACCCCCTGGAGGGCGGCCAGGAACAGCACCATGTTGAGACCGACGTTCTTGAGGACCTGGACGACGACCACCGAGAGCATCGCCGTGCCCTCGCCGCGCAGCCAGTTGGGGCCGTCGGCCCCGGCGACGGCGAGCAGGCCGTTGAGGCCGCCGTCGTCCTGCAGCAGGAACTGCCACACGATCGTCCAGGCGACCAGCGAGACCACCACGGGTGAGAAGAACACCGTACGGAAGAAGGTGGTCCCGCGCAGCCGCTGGTTGAGCAGGATCGCCAGGACGAGGGCGAGACCGAGGTTGAGCACGACCAGGCCGACGGAGAACAGGGCGGTTCCCCCCAGCACCTCGCGCAGGTTGGCGTCGGCGAGCAGCCTGTCGTAGTTCTCCCCGCCGACGAACTCGAAGGTCCCGGCCAGCACGTTCCACTCGTGGAGGCTGTACCACAGGACGAGCCCGAGCGGCAGGAGCACGAACAGCAGGCTGCCGAGGAGTTGCGGGGCGACGAGCAGGTACCCGACCAGGTTGTCGCGGCGGCGCACGGTCCAGAACGCGCGGCCCCCGCCGTTCCCGGGAGCCCGGCGAACCGGGCCGGCGCCCCCCGCGGCCCGCCCGCCGGGGGCCGGCCGGGCGTCGGCCCGGCCGGTCACCGCGGATCCGGAATGTGACGCGGCCACGTCACGCGCCCAGCATCGGCTGGATCTTGGCGCACACGCCGCCCAGCACGGCCCTGACGTCGGCGCCGGGCTGCCAGAGCGGGTCGAGCGCGGCCCGCACGGTCTGCGACAGCTCCGCCTGGCCGGTGTGGTTGGGCTTGACGACGCCCTTCTCGATGCCGCCGATCACGACCTTCTGCAGCTGGTCGGGCTTGAGCAGCGGGTTGCTCCTGGCCATGGTGTCCGCGGTGAGCTGGGAGGCCCGGGGCGGCGGGAAGTAGGCGGCGAGCCTGGCCGAGTTGGCGGGGTTGGTGAAGAAGGCGAGGAAGTCGGTGGCCGCCGCCGCGTTGGCGGACTTCCTGAAGACGCCCAGGCCCGCCTGGCCGATCACCGAGTACTCGCCCTTGGGCCCGGCGGGCAGCGGGACGAGGTCCCAGCCGAACTTCGCGTCCTGCAGGAGCGAGGCGCGGGAGATCTGGGTGATGGTCATCGCCGAGTCGCCCGCGAAGAAGTCGGCCGTGGTGCCGGGGCCGGGGAAGGCCTTGTCGGTGAAGATCGACCTGTGCAGGAACGTCATGGCCTCGACCATCTCGGGGCTGTCGAACCCGCAGGTCCTGCCGTCCTCGCTCCAGGCCCGGGCGCCCCAGCCGCCCCACACCGTGGCGAGGTTGTCCCAGCCCTTGTAGTCGAAGTCGCGGACGACCATGCCCGCCTTGCCGGTCTTCGAGGCGACCGCGGCGTTCTGGGCGGCGACCTTCTCCCAGGTCCAGGTGCCGTCCTCGATCATCTCGGCGGGGGTCTTCTGGCCCGCCTTCTTGAGCAGGTCGGTGTTGACGAACACGCCGAACGGCGAGGTGGAGAACGGGTAGGCGTACAGCTTGCCCTCGGCCTGCCAGAGCTTGACCGCCGACGGGGTGAGATCGTCGAACTCGTACCCCTGGACCTTGCCCAGCGTGTCGTCGAGCGGCGCCAGCGCGCCGGAGGAGACGAAGTCGGGCGCGGAGCTCTCCAGGATCCAGGCCAGGTCGGGGGCGTTGCCGCCGGCGATCTGGGTGGTCAGGGTGGTGGTGTAGCTCTCGAAGGGGATGGGGTCGAACGTGATCTCGCCGACGTCGGGGTGCGTCTTCCTGTACTCGGCGGCGATCTCGTCGAACAGCTTCAGGTGGGCCTCGTTGGAGGTCCAGATCGTCATGCGCAGCGGCTGCGGGCCCTGCGCGGCGGGGGTGGCCCCGCCTCCCGCGCCTCCCCCGCCGCACGCCGTCAGGGTGAGCAGCGCCGCCAGCGCGACGGCCGCGGGCTTTCCGAATGGTTTCATGATCCGATCTCCTTGCTGGGAATCCCCCGGCGGTCGTGGTGGGTGACCGGTCGCCCGGCCGGTGCCGCTCGTGCTGCCGGTGACCGGTCAGTAACCGGTCACCTGCGGCCAGCGCAGCTCGACGCCGTCGCGGGTGAGCCGCCGCTGGAAGCCGGCGAGCAGGCCCTCGTCCTCGCGTACGGCGTGCGGGGTGGTGGCGTTGTCCAGGCAGAAGGCCGCGAGGGCGCCCGCGGCCTCGCCGACGTTCCACTCCACCGGGTGCAGCCGGTAGGCCCCGTTGGTGATGTGGGTGGTGCCGATGTTCTTGGACGCGGGCAGCAGGTTGGTCATCCGCTGCGGGACGAGCGCGCCGAGGGGGATCTCGAACGGCGAGCTCGCCACGTCGATGTAGTTGTCGCCCCCGGTGGAGGGGTGCAGGTCGATGCGGTACATCCCCACCCCGACGGAGTCGGCGTAGCTCACCGCGCCCTTGTCGCCGCGCACCGCGAGCGACAGGTCCTGCTCGGCCACGGTGTACAGGGCGCGGACGCGGCGCGACTCGCGGATGTAGGGGGCCTGGGCCAGCCCGCCCTCGCCGCCGCCGGTGACATCGCCGCGCAGGCGCAGGCCGGGAAAACCGGTCCCGCCGTCGGCGCGCGGCGCCTCGGTCTGCATCCAGTACAGCACCGAGCGGGACAGCTCCCGGGCGGCGGCCACGTGCGCGGCGGCGTCCGGCACGTCGATGACCGGGCCCTCCAGGTAGTCGATCATCGGCCAGTTGACCAGGGTGATGTCGCTGTCGTAGGCGCCGTCGGCGAAGTTGCGCCGCGCGGCGATCCTGCGGAACGTCCACAGGTTCGCGTCGCCGGGGTTGAGCCGCTGGTCGGCCTCCACCAGCAGCGGGTCGTCGTCCGGGTTGGGGGTGAAGGAACGTTCCACGATCTCCAGGGTCCTGGGGTGCGGGCAGCGCCAGGACAGCAGCCGGTCGCCCCAGAAGCGGGGCTGGTAGCTCTTCCAGAACTCGTAGGCGGCGGGCCTGTCGATGGTGTGGTCGCCGTCGACGTGGTCGATCGCGAAGCACACCGAGACGGCCTGCATGTTCATCGGCTGTGCCTCGGCGGGCGCGCTCGGCTCCCCGGTGTCGCCCTGCGACTCGAACCCCGTCACGTACTCGGTGCCGGTCAGCGGCAGCAGCTCACCCGTCTCGGTGGCGTCCAGCACGTACGGCGCGACGGCCGTGACCTCCCCTCCCCCGCTCCGGTGCTCCAGGCGCACGGCCCGCACCCGGTCGCCGTCGACCTCCGCGCCGACCGGTCGGTACGGCTGCAGCACGCGCAGCCGCCCCGAACCCCGGTACGGCGCGAGCATGGCCTCGATCACCGCGACCGCGACGCGCGGCTCGTGGCACAGGCGGCTCACGTGCCCGGCGCCCGGGTTCAGCTCCCGCCAGGCCCGCGACCGCGCGGTCAGCGGGTAGTGGTCGCGGTAGTAGCCGCGGATGCCCTCGCGCAGCGCCCGGTAGGAGGCCGTGACGCCGAACCGCTCCACCCAGGAGTGCTCGTCGGGCGGCACGGCCTGGCTGGTCAGCTGCCCGCCGAGCCAGTCGTACTCCTCGGTCAGGATCACGGTGCGCCCGGCCCGCAACAGCGCCAGGGCGGCGGCGACGCCGCCCAGCCCTCCGCCGACGACCACCGCGTCCGCCGATATCTCCACCACGTCGGGGGTCTCTCCCGTCATCGTCGTTCCCACTGCCTTCTCGCCGTTCCCGGCGCTCTCGCCGCTTGCGGCGCTCTTGGTGGTCTCACTGCCGGTCAGCTCCGGACCGGCGCGAGCGTGGATCCCTCGACCAGCTCGCAGGCCAGCAGCTCCTGCGGCGTTCCCCCGCCGCTCTCCAGCACCTCCGCCAGCAGCTCGACGGCCCTGCGGCCCATCTCCTGCCGGGGGATGCGGAACCCGGTGAGGTCGACGTCGACGCGGACGGGCCTGGTCGGAGCGCCCAGCGCGAGGATCGACAGGTCGCCGGGGATCGTGAGGCCCCGCTCGCCCGCCGCGTGCATGATCGCCACGGCGTCGGCGGGCTCCTCGACGAAGGCCGCGGTCACCCCGGTGGCCGACAGCTCCCCCAGGATCTCCTCGGGGGTCCTGCCGATCACCGGCACGTGCGACCCCTCGGCCCCGACGGCGGCCACCGCCTCGCGGAAGCCGCGCATGCGGTCGGCCGGCGACTCGGCGCCCGCCCCGGTGCCGACGTAGGCCAGCCTCCGGTGGCCGAGCCCCGCCGCCCGGTCGACCAGGGCCCGCACCGCGGGCGAGTAGTCGGCGCCCACGTACGGCACCGGGGCGCCCGCGTCGTCGCGGCGGCCGATGGAGACGAAGGGGATGCCCTCCGCCAGCAGCCGGGCCAGGTCGTCGCGGTCGACGGCGCGCCCGAGGAGCACGCAGCCGTCGGCCAGCCGCACCCGGCTGTCCTCGTTGAAGATCCGGCGCCGCTCCCCCGCGGCCTTGGCGCTGGTGAAGAGCAGCAGGTCGCAGCCCATCTCCTCGGCGCACTCCTCGATGCCGAGCAGGAAGGGATGGTAGAAGTCGGCGCTCGCGGTCGGGAAGACCGCCTCGTAGGTGAAGACGCCCAGGATGCGGTTGCGCCGCTCGGCGAGCCGCCGGGCGATCGGGTCGGCCACGTATCCGGTCTCCCTGATCACCCTCAGCACCCGCTCGCGCGTCTCCGGGGCGATGCGGACCTCGGCGTCGGTCCGGTTGTTGAGGACGAGCGACACCGTCGTCTGGCTCACCCCCGCGATGCGGGCGATGTCCTGCTGGGTGAGTCGGCGGCCGGCGGAGGTCACGATCCGTAGCGTCCCATCTGCTGATAATGCGCATTAGCGAGGTTGGGACGTCATCCTGCAATCAGCCACCGGATCCTGTCAAGAGCCGAGTGCCAGGATCATGAAATGGAAATTTCGCCGGTGATAATCCGTATTAGCGCCTTGACGGGCGAGCATGGCTGGCCGAACCTTTGCGATCAGAGAGATGTCCTCACCATCACTCACGGTGAAAGTTGTCGCGAAGGGACGGTCAATGTCTGAACCCCTCCTGGACCGCCGCGGACTCCTGCGCGCGGCGGTCGGCGCCGGTGTGGCCGGCGGTCTCGGGCTCGCCCTCCCCGGGGCGGCCACGGCGGCGATCGCGGAGACGTCCGCGCCGGCCGGTACGGCGGCCGCGCCGGGACCCGCCGGATTCCCCGACTACCAGTACATCGGCACACCGTTCGACAAGGCGAGCCTGCGCTACAACCCGACCAACGAGCTGATCTTCCCCTGCATCCGGGGCATGTACGACAAGATCGCCGGCCCGCTGGGACGCTACTACCTCTACTACGCCCCGCACGACGCGCCCGGCGGCATCTGCCTGGCCTACGGCGACTCGCTCGGCGGCCCGTTCACCGAGTATCCGAACAACCCGATCATCTCCAACACCTGGTCACCGCACTACTCGGTGAGCCACGTCTCGTCGCCGCACGTCATCTGGAACGCCGCCGACCGGCGGTTCCACATGTACTTCCACGGCGAGAACAACACCACCCGGATGGCCTGGTCGACCGACGGCGTGCGCTTCACCTACCACGGCACGGTGCTGACCACCGCGATGATCCCCGGATCGACGGAGACCTCCTACGCCCGGGTCTTCGAGCACGCGGTCCCGGGGCTGGGCAACAGGTACGTCATGCTCTTCATGGGCGTCACCGGCGGTTCCCGCAAGATCTTCTGGGGCTGGTCGTCCAACGGCGGGGACTGGCGGTTCGACCCGGCCCCGCTGGTCTCGCCGGGACCCGACGGGCAGAGCGACCTGTCCGGGCCGCACCTGCTCAAGCGCAACGGCACCGCGTACGCCGTCTACCACGGCAACAGCGGGAACATGTTCCTCACCGAGGTGGGCAACGCCTTCGACCGGGAGGTCCACCTCGGCGTCTTCCACCGGCCCCTGGCCGGCGCCCCCGACAGGGGACGCAGCGCGGCGCCCTCCTTCGGCACCGACGGCGGCGTGGAGTACATGTTCTACGAGGCGGGCCAGCGGAGCGGGTCGACGATCGCCGTCGCCCGCGCCGTCTAGGAACGCGCGCCCCCGGACGGTTCGCCCCGGCGCGACCGTCCGGGCCGGGCTCGCACGACCCGGCCCGGAACCCGCCGAGCGCCACGCGACCCGAGGGGCGAGCCGCCGGACGTCCCCGGGAAACCCGGGAAAGGGGCCTTCCCGCGGCGGTGGGAGCATGGAGGCATGAACGTGGTGGTACTGTCCGACACCCACGCGCCCCGGCGGTGGAAGTCGTGCCCGCCGGCCGTGGCCGAGCACCTGCGGGGCGCGGACCTGATCCTGCACGCGGGCGACGTCTGCGTCGCCGGGGTGCTGGACGAGCTCGCCGCCTACGCCCCGGTGCGCGCGGTCAAGGGCAACAACGACGGGCCGGACGTGGTGGCCCCCGAGACGCTCGAACTGGATCTGGGCGGGCTGCGCGTGGCGATGATCCACGACAGCGGCGCGGCCCAGGGGCGGCTCGCCCGGATGCGGCGCCGGTTTCCCGAGGCCGACCTGGTGGTGTTCGGGCACTCCCACATACCGCTGGACCACGGCGACGCCGGGTTCCGCATCTTCAACCCCGGATCGCCCACCGACCGCCGCCGCCAGCCCCACGGCACCCTGGGCACCCTGCGCGTCGAGGAGGGCCGCCTCGTCGAGGCGAGGATCGTCCCCGTCACCTGACCCGCCGGCGACGCGGGGGCCGCGAACGGCCCTCCGGGGGGCGGCCGACGCGCCCGGTCCGCGAGACGAAATACCCGGCGCCCACCGGCGCCACCGTCGCCGGTTGCCGATTCATCACCTTCCATCACGGTGCGCGGCACGATATACACGTGTTACGCACCGGTTAATTGCTCTTCGAGACAAATAAAGCACCGAGCACCATGGCAACCAGCGCGGCGGCGCGCGCCTTGCCTGACTTACCCCCCAGGTCAGGAAAGGATCCTCATGTCACAACGTTCTCGACTCTGGAGCCGGCTACTCTCCACGACGCCCTCCAGCGCGGACGACACTCCGGCGGCTCCGGCGCGGCGATCCCCGGAGACGACGGCCGGGCGAAGGTTCGCCCGAGCCGGCCTGGCGACCGTCGTGGCCGCGGCGGCCGGCACGGCCGCGTTCGTTCCCACGGCCGCCCAGGCCGCCGACCCCGCCTACCAGGTGCTGGTCTTCTCCAAGACGGCCGGCTTCCGGCACGACTCGATCCCCGCGGGCCTCCAGGCGATCCGCGACCTGGGCTCGGCCAACAACTTCACCGTCACCGCCACCGAGGACGCGGGAGCCTTCACCGCGTCCAACCTGGCGCGCTTCAAGGCGGTGGTGTTCCTCAGCACCACCGGTGACGTGCTCAACGGCACCCAGCAGACCGCCTTCGAGTCCTACGTCAACGGGGGCGGCGGCTACGTCGGCATCCACGCCGCCGCCGACACCGAGTACGACTGGCCGTACTACGGCAACCTGGCGGGCGCCTGGTTCAAGGGGCACCCGGCCATCCAGCAGGCGACGGTCAGGACCGAGGACCGCGCGCACGCGGCCACCGCCCACCTGGGTCCGGCCTGGTCGAGAAGCGACGAGTGGTACAACTACCGCACCAACCCGCGCAACAGCGCCCGGGTGCTGCAGAACCTCGACGAGGGCAGCTACAGCGGCGGCGACATGGGCGACCATCCGATCACCTGGTGCCGCCCGATGGCGTCCGGCCGCTCGTTCTACACCGGGCTCGGGCACACGGCGAGCTCCTACACCGAGACGGGCTTCCGGTCGCTGCTGCTCGGCGGCATCCGGTACGCGGCCGGGACGGCCAAGGCCGACTGCCGCCCGGAGACCGGCTACACGAGCCTGTACAACGGCTCGACCACCGGCTGGACGCAGAGCGGCCCGGGTGGCTTCACCAACACCGACGCCACCCTCACCTCCACCGGAGGCATGGGCGTGCTGTGGTACTCGGCGAAGAAGTACTTCTCCTACTCGCTGAAGCTGGACTGGCGGGTCGCCGGGGACGACAACTCGGGCGTCTTCGTGGGCATGTCGGCCTCCGACCCCATGAACACCTCCAAGGGGTACGAGGTCCAGATCGACGCCACCGACGCGGTAGACCGCACCACCGGGTCCATCTACGCGATCAAGGCCGCCGACATCGCGGCCCGCGACGCGGCCCTGAACCCGCCGGGCGCGTGGAACACCTACGAGCTCCTCGTCCAGGGCGAGCGGCTCCAGGTCTTCCTCAACGGCGTCAAGATCAATGACTTCACCAACACCGACCCGGCCCGCAGCATCCGCGAGGGGCACATCGGCATCCAGAACCACGGCACGGGCGACGACGTCTCCTTCCGCAACGTCCGGATCAAGGAGCTGGGCGGCACCGGCCCGATCCAGACCACGGCCGAGGCGGAGTCCTACACCTCGAACTCGGGCGTGCAGATCGCCGACCACGGCCCGGCCAGCGGCGGCAGGACCGCCGGGTTCATCGAGAACGGCGACTGGGTCGGCTACTCGTCGATCAGCACGGCGGGCGCCACCGCCTTCGGCGCCCGCATCTCCTCCGCCGGATCCGGGGGCACCATCCAGGTCCGCTCGGGATCTGCCACCGGGACCGTCCTCGGCTCGGTCGCCGTGCCGAACACCGGAGGCTGGGAGACCTTCCAGAACGTCTCCACCCCCCTGACCGGGTCGGCCTCGGGACCGCTGTTCCTCACCTTCACCGGCGGCGGCGGGTTCCTGTTCGACGTCGACACCCTCACCCTCACCAGGTGAGCCGCGGTTCGTGACGCGCCGTCCCGGCGCGCCACGAACCCTGCCCGGCCCGGAACCCGGTGATCCACCCGGCCGGAGGCGGCGCCGGCGGGGGTCCGGAAAGCCCCTCCCCGGCCGTCCGCCGTGGCCGTCAGACGACCAGGTCGGCGAGACGGTCGACCTGGTCGGGGTCACGGGCCCAGCAGTAGAGCATCACCTCGTCGGCGCCGAGGTCCGTGAACGCGCCGATCGCGTCACGGATCCGCTCCGGCGTGGTGAGCATGTTCTCGACGACCCGGGTGGTGTCGCCCAGGAAGCCGTAGTAGGAGGTGATCGCCTCCGTGGCGTCCCGGACGGTGTTCTCGGGGCCGAGGGCGACGTTGACCTGCGCGACCATGCGAGGCCGTCCGTACCGTCCCGCCTGGGTCCAGGACCTCTCGACGTCGCGCATGAGCCCGTCGGCCATGCCGGCGGGCGCGGCGCACAGGTACCCGTCCCCCCATTGGGCGACGCGCTCCACGGAGGCGGGGGCGAAGGCGCCGATCAGGATCTCCGGGCCGCCCTCGCGGACGGGAGCCGGGCCGATCGGGCCGACCTCCTCGCTGTAGGGCTCACCGGACCAGACGCGCCGCAGCGTCGCCAGCTGCCGGTCGAGCCGGTGCCCGCGTCCCCGGACGTCGACCCCCGCGGCAAGGTAGTCGTCCTGGCGTGTCCCGATCCCGACGCCGAGGGTGAAACGGCCGCCGGACATGCGGTCCAGGGTCACGGCCTGCTTGGCGAGCAGCACCGACTCGCGAAGGGGACCGAGCAGCACCTCGGTCTGTACGCGGATCCGCGAGGTGGCCCCCGCGATGGCCGCCAGCGTGATCAGGGGCTCGGGGTTCGAGTAGACGAGACGGTCGAGCAGGCCGAGGGTGGTGAAGGGGCCGGCGTCGGCACGCCGGGCCCAGGAAAACAGCGACAAAGGATCGCTGATGGGCAAACCAAGACCTATGTTCATGGAATCCAACCTCCAGAAGGGCATGCGATGGGAACTGCCGCCCTTCCAGCACCGGACACGGTCACCGTGCGCGGCGCGCTCCCGTACTGCGACGTCTTTCCGGGGAGCGCGATCCTTGGAGTGCCACCATTCTACCCACCACCGCATCCCCTCCCCCACCCCAGCTCACACCCGCACGGGTTCCGCGGGTACGCCCACCCGCGCGCTGTGCCGGAGGAAACCGCCGCCCTGCAGTACGAGGATGAGCACGCCCGTGGCGGCCAGCGCCGCCCACAGGCCGGCCAGCCCCCAGGCCGCCGTCACCGGAGCCGCCGCCAGAGCGAGCAGGCCGTACCCCGCCACGGCCGACCCCAGGCCCCAGGCCGGGCGCCTGAGCCCGGTCAGGCCGGCGGACATCGCGATCCCGCAGCTGTTCGCGGTGGCGTAGAGGGCCAGCAGCGGCACCAGCGTGAAGGCCAGGGCCAGCACCTCCGCGTCCGAGGTGAACAGACCGATCACGAAGGTGCCGAAGAAGGTCAGCACGAGTGCGCCCGCGACCGCTCCGGCGGCCGCGAGCAACAGCGCCACCCGGTTGACCAGGCGGGCGGCGGCGGGAGAGGTGGCTCTGGCGATCTCCGGCGCCGACGCCTGGCCGACGGCGAAGGCGGTCAGCGCCAGGAACTCGGCCAGCGATCTGAGGATCGCGTGTGCGGCCGCCCCCTGCGCGCCCGTCCGCGCGACGACGTAGGTCAGGCTGCCCAGGACCGTGAACTTGATCAGCACGGTGGCGGACAGCGGGATGCCCACCCGGGCCATGCTCAGGATCTCGCGTGACCGGGGGCGTCCGGGCCACAGCGGCTGCCCGGCCAGTCCGGGGACGCGCAGCAGGCAGACGTTCGACACCGTCACGGCGACGGCCGTGGAGACCACCAGCGCGATGCCGGCGCCGTGGACGCCCAGCCTGGGCACGAGGGCGACGAGCAGGGCCACCTCGGCGGCCGTGCTCGACAGGCTCGACCAGAGCACCTGCCGGCTGCGGCCCAGCGCGACCAGCGTCGCGTTGGCACCGCCGCCCGCGGACAACAACAGCACGTTCAGCGCCAGGAGCGGCGGCAACATGCCGAACTCGGCCGTCACCTCGCCGGGTACCCCGCTCGCCCGCGCGATCAGCGGGACGCAGAGCACGACACCGGCACCCGCCGTACCGAGCGCGACGGTCAGCCAGCGCGCGTCACGCAGGATCGGCAGCGCCTCGACCGGGTTCTCCCGATGGGGCGCCACGAACGGTGTCATGCCGCGCAGCCCGGCGGCCACCGCGGCGGTGACCGGGTTGAGGACGGCACCGGCGAGCGCGAAGGCGGCCAGCGCCGCCGTCGCCCGGTGGCCGAGCAGGGCGGTGCTGACGAGCTGGGCGATGATCCCGGCACTCATGGACAGGAAAAGGGGAACGGCCGCGCTCAGGATGGCGCGATGAGGAGAGGACATGAACACAAAATCCCGGGGGGTCGCCCGCCCGGGATGCATGATCAGTATACCACCCGGTTCGCGTGACGATCGCCGAGCCGGTCACGGCTCCGATCATGAGCGGCGTCGCGCCGCCGCCGTCATCGTCTCGGCCGGTCCACCTCGCGCAGGCCCCTGCGAAGAGATCGCCACGCGGCTGATCCGAGCTCGCCGACCAGAGGAGCCGTCTCCGGCCCCTGATCAGATGAAGGGGCCGACGAGGGCGGCGAACTCCTCAGGGCCGACGATCCGCACGCCCAGGCTCTCGGCCTTGGCCCGCTTGGAGCCCGCCTTCTCCCCGGCCACCAGCAGCGACGTCTTGGCCGAGACGCTGGAGGAGGACCTGCCTCCGGCGCGTTCGATCAGCTCGTTCATCTGGTTGCGGGTCAGCGCCTCCAGCGCTCCGCTCATCGCACCGGTGACCACGACGGACATCCCGGCCAGCGGCAGCTCAGACACGTCGCTCGCCTCGGCGTCGGTGTCAGGGCCGCCGGTGTCAGGGCCGGGGGCGGCGGGTGGGGTCATGGTGACCCCGGCCGCCACCAGCTTGTCGATCAGCGGTGCCAGCTCTACCAGCTCGGCCAGCACCTTGTCGGTGATGGTGGAAATGGTCTGCGCAGCGGCGGCCCGGCCTTGGCCCGGCAGGCGCCGTGTGCGGCGACCTCTTTCAGTACGGCCTCGCCGAAGTTGTGCCACAGATGGCCGGCGGTCGGCGACCTGGACGGCGTCCGGCAGGGCGCGGCGGATCGCTTCGGCGTAGGCGCCGGAGCCGTCCCGGCACACGATCTGCACCCCAGAATGGGTGCGCAATCAGGCTCCCAGCACATCAGCGGTGCGGCCGGGCAGGACGTCGATACGCTCGCGCGTTTCGGCGTCGATGAGCCCGAAAACACTGTATTCACAAGCTCGTCGACATCATGCACGACCCAGCGTGACCCATCAGCATCTTGCGTTACCACCGGATACGAGACAGAGCCGAAAACCGTACAGTCCCATTGGTCGGCCCGCAGGTTCATCGGGCGTAGGCGGTTCAAATCCTCGATCTGCTTCATGACCTCCAAGACGCAACGGCGCGTTCCCTCGGCCACGAGCTCGGAATTGTTCGGCACATTGCTCAGCGTGGACAGAGAGACGCCGACGATCTGGGCGGCGTGACGCGTGCCACGACGCCCAGAGTCGAGATTTGCATGGCGGCGGGTGCCAAGGGCGACGTTCAGGCTGCCAGGTCCGTGAGGCGGGGTGGGTCGGCGCCCTCTTTACGGCAGGTTTCTGCGGCGACGTCGGAGGCGAAGGTCAAGGCTCTCATGAGAAGACCTGGATCGAGCCCGGGTAGCCGTCCGCCGAGGACGCCATCGGCGTGGAGGCGGTGGAGCAGTCCCGCGGTGAACGCGTCGCCCGCGCCGATGGTGTCGACGGGGGTGATCGGGCGAGCGGGCACCTGGTGGCGCTGTCCGTCGAGTGAGGCGTAGGCGCCGTCTGCTCCGCAGGTCACCACGACGAGGCGGACGCCGTGCGCATGCCATTCGTCGCACGCTTGGGGCAGGCTCACGCCGGGGCGTAGGAGAGCCAGGTCGTCAGAACTGAGACGGAACACATCGGCCACCGAGGTCCAGCCGGGCAGCAGTTCGCGGTAGCGCTCCGCGGAGACGATGCCGGGCCGGATGTTCGGGTCGATCGAGATGGTCGCGTTGACGCGCCGCTCTCGCAGCGTTTTCTCGATAAGAGGGCCGCTGGGTTCCAGGGCGAGGGCCAGGGAGCCGGCGTGGACGCAGACGGCCTCGAGAGGCACCGCACCGGCGAGTTCGCCGGCAGTCCATTGGAAGTCGGCAGTGCCGGTCGCATAAAAGGAGTATTGAGCGTGGCCTGCCTCGTCGACGGCGGTGATCGCCAGCGTCGACTGTTCGGCGGCGGTGACGAGGCGTGACAGGTCGACGTGGGAGTCGGCGAGGTGGGTGCGGAGCAGTTCGCCCAGCGGTCCGCGCGGAATCCGGCCGACGAAGGCGACGGGCGTGCCGAGCCTGCCGAGGGCGACGGCGGTGTTGGCGGGGCCGCCGCCGGGTCGCACCCGCAGGTCGAGTCCGCCCGGTGTGGGCTGCTGGGCGGGCATGAAGGTGTCCGCCACGGTCTCCCCGATGACCGAGATCATAGTTGGACGGCTCCAGTCATGATCGCGACAACGTCGGACATCGTGTGATCGGAGGGTCTGACGACGCCCGCGCGTTTACCGAGGCGTTGGATATGGATACGGTCGGCGATCTCGAATACGTGCGGCATGTTGTGGCTGATCAGCACGACCGGCAGGCCCCTGCCACGAACCCGCGCGATCAGTTCCAGTACCTGTGCGGACTCCTTGACCCCGAGCGCCGCGGTCGGCTCGTCCATGATGACCACATGGCTGGCCCACGCCGCGGCGCGGGCGACCGCGATGCCCTGGCGTTGCCCGCCCGACAGGTTCTCCACCGCGCCGGCCATCGACTGGAGGCCGATGTTGAGTTCGCTCATGTGGCGAGCGGATTCGGCACGCATCACGGGCTTGTCGAGCATCCGGAACACCGAGCCGAGCACGCCTTTGCGGCGCTTCTCCCGGCCCAGGTACAGGTTGGCGGCGATGTCGAGGGCGGGCGCGACGGCGAGGTTCTGATAGACCGTCTCGATGCCGAGGCGGCGGGCGTCGAGGGGCGACCGGAAGCTCACGCGCCGCCCGTCCAGGAAGATCTCGCCCTCGTCGGGCCGGGTCGCTCCGGTCAGCGCCTTGATCAGCGACGACTTGCCGGCGCCGTTGTCACCGATGACGGCGAGGACCTCGCCGGGCATCAGCTCGAAGTCGCATCCGTTGAGAGCGGTGACCGGGCCGTACCGCTGGATCAGCCCTTGAGCCTTGAGAACCGGTTCGCCGGTCATCGCCTGGACCTCTTCCTGGAGAGCTGGTCGACCGTGACGGCCAGGATGACGAGAATGCCGGTGATGAGGATCTGGTAGATCGACGGGACACCCATCAGCTGAAGACCGTTGCGGATGATGCCGACGAGCAGGGCGCCGATCAGTGTGCCGATGACGCGGCCGCGGCCGCCGAACAGGCTGGTGCCGCCGAGCACCACCGCGGTGATGGAGTCGAGGTTGTCGGTCTGGCCCGCCTGGGGGTCACCGACGCCGGTGCGGGCGATGAGCAGCAGCGCCGCGATTCCGTAGACGGCCCCCGCGACGGTGTAGACCGTCAGGAGCCGGCGCTCGACGGGGATGCCCGTGAGGCGGGCGGCCTCGGGCTCGTTGCCGACGGCGTACACATGCTGGCCCCAGGCCGTCTGGCCCAGGACGTACGCGAACACCAGGAACAGTACGATCATCAGCACCGACCCGTAGGTGACATCGGTGCCGCCGAGCGGGAAGGTGTTCCCGAGAGCGGTCAGCTCGGTCGGCAGCCCGCTGATGGTCTGCTCGTTGGAGTAGATGTGGGTGAGCGCGAACGCCACGTTGAGCACGCCGAGCGTCACGATGAACGGCGGCAGTGAGATCTTCGTGACGAGCAGCCCGTTGGCCAGTCCGAAGAGCGCGCAGACACCGATCCCCGCGGCGATGGCCAGCAGCGGCGGCCAGCCCGCGTCCACCGCGAGTTTGGCCATGAGGACGCCGCCGAACGCCATGATCGCGCCGCAGGCCAGATCGATCCCGGCGGTCAGGATGATCAGAGTCTGGCCGATGGCCAGGGTTCCGACGATCATTACTTGCTGGATCACCAGGGCGAGGTTGCCGCCTGACAGGAAGTTGTCGGACTGCGTGGCGAAGAAGACGCAGGCCAGGAACAGGGCCGCGAGCGGCCCGAACGTGGAACCAGACGGGACCACGAGCCGCGAGGACACGGCTCGCAGTCGACTGGCGACGAAGGACGTCACTGCGGTCAGCCCCAGCAGTTCTCAAGGCCGAAGGTGGTGTCCTTCGCGTCCACACCGGCGACGGACTGGTCGGTCACGAGAGTGACGCCCGTGTCGGTGTAGCCGGAGACCTTGACGCCCTCCTTGGCGAATTTGGCGACGGCGTTCACGCCCAGTGCCGCCATCTTCAACGGGTACTGCTGCGAGGTCGCGGCGATCTGCCCGTCCTTGACACCCTTGACGCCGGTGCAGCCGCCGTCGACGGAGACGACGAGAACCTTCTTCTCCAGGCCCTTGGCCTTCAGCGCGGTGTAGGCGCCGAGCGCGGCGGGCTCGTTGATCGTGTAGACGATGTTGAGGTCGGGCGCTTTTTGCAGGCAGTTCTCCATCGCGGTCTGGCCTTTGGCCTGGTCGCCACCGGTGTCGGCGGCGCACACGACCTCCTTGGAGGTGGCCGGGGCCGAGGCGGAGGCGTCAACCGCCGTGACGCCGAACCCCTTGAGGAACCCGTTGTGGCGCAGGGTGCCGACGCTGACGCCGGGTGCGAGGTCGAGCATCGCGATTTTTGGAGTCTGCCCGGCGGTCTTGGCCTTCGCGTACTGGCCGATCAGCTCGCCGGCCTTGAAGTTGTCGGTGGCGAACAGCGCGTCGGTGGCGTCCTGCGGGTCGGTGGGGGTGTCGAGCGCGACGACCAGGACGCCCTTGGCGCGGGCCTTCGCGATCGCCGGGATGATGGCCTTGGTGTCGCTGGGGGTGATGAGAATACCTTTGACGCCCGCCGCGACCATGTTCTCGATCGCGGTGACCTGGCCCTCGTTGTCGCCGTCGAACTTGCCGGCCGCGGTCATGAGGGAGAGGCCGTCGGCGGTCGCCTGCTTCTGGGCACCCTCCTTCATCTTCACGAAGAACGGGTTGGTCTGGGTCTTGGTGATCAGGCCGACCTTCGTGGTGCCACCCTGCTCGGTTTCGGATTTCCTCGATCCCTCACCACACGCGGTGGCGGCGAAAGCGAGGACTCCGATCAGGGCGAAGGTGAGGCCGCTGCGGATCATGTCAGTGCTCCTCTGGGATGTACCGGGGGTTACACCCCGATTGCGTGAGCGTTATCTTGCAGACGCGAAAACGCTCGCGCAAACGTTTGCGCAAAGATCGACTTCGAGGAACGAACATGGCCACAATGACTGATGTCGCACGTCAAGCCGGGGTTTCCGTCTCGACGGTGTCCCATGTGATCAACGGGACGCGGTTCGTCGCCGACGAGACCCGGCAACGGGTTCTGGCCGCCATCGAGTCGACCGGATACATCCAGAACGACATCGCGCGATCGCTCGTCACCTCCAGCACCAAGACGATCGGGCTGGCGATCTCGGCGATCTCCAACTTCTACTTCGCCGACCTGGTGGCGGCGCTGGAGGCGCAGGTCCGGCTGGCCGGATACACCCTTCTCCTGACCGACACGCACGACGACGCCGGTGAGGAACTCAAAGTGGTTCAGGCGCTGCACCAGCGGCGAGTGGACGGGATCCTGCTCGCGACCGAGGCACACGGCCCCGGGTCGCCGTCGCTGCGCTACCTCGACGAGTTGAACATCCCGACCGTGCTGGTCGATCGATGTGCCTCGACGCGGTTCGACCAGGTCGGAACCGAGAACGTGGAGTCCAGCGCCCACCTGGTGTTGCATCTGGCCCAGCTCGGGCACCGCAGAATCGGGATCATCGCCGGCCGCGGCACCCTGATCACGTCGGCGGAGCGGCTGAAGGGCTACCAGGTGGGCCTGGCCCGGGGCGGGCTGACCTTCGACCCCGGACTCGTCGGCAGCGGGCGGTCGAACGCCGCGGCCGCCGAGATCGCCGTCACCACCCTGCTGGAGCTGCCGGACCCGCCGACCGCCCTCTTCGTCGCCAACAACCATATGACCATCGGGGTGATGCGGGCACTCGATCGGCGCGGCGTCCGGGTACCGGAGGACATGGCGCTCACGGTGTTCGACGACTTCGAATGGGCATCGATCTTCCGGCCCCGGCTGACGGCGATCGCCCAGCCGATCCTCGAGATCGCGACCCACTCGGTGCGCCTGCTGGCCGAGCGGATCTCCGACCCCGACCAGCCGCCCCGCAGCGTCCGGCTCAAGCCCCGCCTCATGCACCGGGACTCCTGCGGCTGCGTCAGGTGACCTCCGCGCGTCGTACGGCGCGTTCATCCGCAGGTAACAGTTCGGAAACAGGGGCTTGCGAGACGTAGTTCACGTCCCCACTATGAAGAATCGTTTCAGTGAATCGATTCTTCAGGACTGGGATGACACGACCAAGGATCAAGGACGTCGCCAGGTTGGCAGGAGTCGGGACCACCACGGTCTCGGTGGTCCTGAACAACGTCGACGGTGTCCGGGTGGGCGCGGAGACGCGACAGCGGATCATCGACGCGGCCGAGCAGCTGGGATACACCTCCGATCCGATCGCCCGCAGTCTGCGCACCCGCAGAACCCAGACGATCGGGTTCGTCAGCGACGTGATAGCGACCACGCCGTTCGCCGGCCGCATGATCCAAGGCGCCCAGGAGACGGCCTGGCAGGCGGGTTACCTGCTGGTCCTGGTCAACACCGGCGGCGACCGGGACGTGCAGGAACGCACCGTGTCCGAGCTGCTCAAAAGGCAGGTCGACGGAGTGCTGTTCGCCACGATGTACCACCAGGAAGTCGAACTTCCCGCCGCCCTGGCGAAGGTCAAGACGGTTCTGCTGGATGCCAGCCCGCTCGGCACGGACCTGCCCCACGTGGTGCCCGACGAGCGCGGCGGAGCCCTGGCCGCGGTCGGTGAACTCATCTCGGCCGGGCACCGGCGCATCGGTTTCGCGACCGAGGCGTTGCCGGTTCCGGCGGCCGGTCGGCGGTTGGAGGGCTATGCCCAGGCACTGAAGCCGGCCGGTATCGCCTGGGATCCCGCTCTCGTGATCGCCGAGCACGGCGACACCGCCGGCGGCTACCGCGCCGCGCACCGCCTGCTCGCGCTCCCCGAGCCGCCGACGGCGATCTTCTGTTACAACGACCGGATGGCGATGGGCTGCTACCGTGCCGCGGCCGAACGGGGGGTGAGCATCCCCCGCGATCTCTCAGTGGTCGGCTACGACAACCAGGACCTCATCGCCCCCGAGCTGTTCCCCGCCCTCACGACCGTCGCGCTGCCCCACTACGAGATGGGCGCCTGGGCGGCACGCGCGTTGCTGGATCTGATCGAGGACAACCCTCGTGACGAAGACTCCCGGCACCTGATGCCCTGCCCGCTGATCAGGCGGGACTCGGTTGGTCCGCCGGCGCGCTGACACGCGTCGGCGGACCTTTACACAAACACCCCACGGCTGCGCCACAGCCGTAAAGCGGTCCTCGGCACGCCGGGGACTGAGAAGGAGACACCGTGAAGCGCACCCTCTTGGGCGGCATCCTATCCGCCGTCACCATGACGTCCTTAATCACCGGATGCGGATCGTCGGGCGACGCGGCGGACGACACCTCCGGCGGCGTCAAGACGCTGAAGCTCTGGACCCACTCGGCGGGCAACCCCGACGAGCTCGCGATCGTCCAGCGGATCATCGACGACTTCAACTCCTCCCAGCGGGAGTACAAGGTCACCTACGAGGCGTTCCCGCAGGGCGCCTACAACGACGCCGTGACCGGAGCCGCGGTCTCCGGCAAGCTGCCGTGCATCCTGGACGCCGACGGTCCCACGGTCCCCAACTGGGCCTGGGCCAAGTACCTGGCGCCGCTCGGCCTGCCGACTGCCACCACCGACAAGCTGCTACCGAGCACGGTCGGAAAGTTCAAGGACACCATCTACTCCGTCGGCCACTTCGACGCCGCGGTCGGGATCTACGGCCGCAGGTCCGTACTCGACAAGAACGACATCCGCATCCCGACGACCGACCGGCCGTGGACGCTGAAGGAGTTCGACGCCGCCCTCGTCAAGCTCAAGGCCGACTACGACTATGCCCTCGACCTGGGCACCGGCGGCGGCGGGGAGTGGTGGCCCTACGCCTTCTCCCCGCTGCTGCAGAGCTTCGGCGGCGACCTGATCGACCGCTCCTCGATGACCACCGCCGAGGGCAAGCTGAACGGCCCCGAGGCGGTCAAGTGGGGCGAATGGTGGCACAGCCTGTTCGAGAGGAAGCTGGCCAACCCGCACGAGGCCGCCGACCGCATCGCCTTCCTGAAGGGCAAGGCCGCGCTGGCCTGGAACGGCAACTGGGGTGCCGCCGACGCCCAGAAGGCGTTCGGCGACGACCTGCTGTTCCTGCCGCCGCCCGACCTGGGGGCCGGGCCGAAGATCGGCGGCGCCTCCTGGCAGTGGGCCATCACCGATTCCTGCAAGGACCAGGACGGCGCCCGCAAGTACCTGGAGTTCTCGCTGAACGCCAAGTACATCGCCCAGTTCTCCAACAAGATCGGCCTCATTCCGGCCACGGAGGAGGCCGCGGCGCTGACCGACAAGTACAGGACCGGTGGCGACCTGCGCGTCTTCGGTGACTTCTCCCGTCAGTTCGCGCTCGTCCGTCCGCCGACGCCCGCCTACCCGGCGATCTCCAGTGCGTTCGAGAAGGCGGCCCAGAACATCATGAACGGTGCCCCGGTCAAGACCACGCTCGATGCGGCCGTGGACCAGATCAACGCCGACATCGGCTCCAACGACAACTACGGGTTCTGACGGACCCGCCGGGGGTCCGTACCGGACCCCCGGCGAACGACCCCAAGGAGACCCCGTGGTCGTCACCACCCCGGCGCGCCGGGACGCGCCCGAAAAACCGGACCACCGCCGGGCGGCGAAACGGCGCCGAAGCGACGGATTCACCGCGTTCCTCATGACCGCGCCCGCCGTCGTTCTGCTCATCTTGTTCATCGCCGTGCCGGTCGTGCTGGCGTTCTACCTGTCCTTCACCAACTCCCGGCTCATATCCCCCGATCCGCCCAGGATGACCGGCACCCAGAACATCGGCAAGCTGCTGAGCGTCAGCGTTCTGGACCAGCACAAAGAGCCGGGCGCCACGGACTATCCGCCGGTCCGCGACTACACCAGGAAGGGGTCGGGCTATCCGCAGTACGAGGAGAAGTCCGTCCTGTTCACCTACGACTCCTCCGATGAGGACCGGACCGTGGTCCTGGCAGGTGACCCCACGTTCTGGAAGTCCCTGCGTAACACGTTCCTGTTCGCCCTCGTCGTCGTCCCGGTCCAAGGCGGTCTCGGCCTGCTGCTGGCACTGCTGGTGAACGCCAGGCTCCGCGGAATCCGGATCTTCCGCACGCTCTACTTCATGCCCGTCGTCACCTCCATGGTCGTGGTGTCGATCCTCTGGCGGTTCATGTACCAGCCGGACGGGCTGATCAACTCGATGCTCGGCACCCTCACGTTCGGGTCCTGGGACGCCGTCGACTGGCTGGGCAACGCGCAGACCGCGATGCCCGCCATCATGCTGATGTCGGTCTGGCAAGGCGTCGGCTTCCACATGGTCGTCTGGCTGGCCGGGCTCCAGACCATCCCGCCCGCACTGTACGAAGCCGCGAAGATCGACGGCGCCGCACGTCTCCAGTTGTTCCGGCACATCACCTGGCCCTGCCTGAGACCGACCCGGGTCTTCGTCATCGTGACCATCACGCTGGCGGCACTCGGCCTGTTCACCCAGATCGACGTCATGACCCAAGGTGGCCCCCTCGACGCCACCACCACCGTCGTCTATCACGCGGTCCGCAAGGGCTTCCGGGAGCAGCAGATCGGCTATGGCGCGGCCATCAGCCTCGTCTTCTTCCTCTTGGTGCTGGCCGTCAACCTGGTCCAGCGCCGCCTGCTGCGGGAAAGGACATGATCATGCGTAGGGCGCTCACCTACCTGCTCCTACTGCTGTTCGCCGTCGTCTTCTCCCTCCCCGTCGTGTTCATGCTCGTCTCCTCGCTCAAGCCCGACGACCAGATCTTCGGCGACCTGGGATCGGCCAGAGCGGTCCTGCCCGTCGGCGACGTCTCCCTCGACAACTACACGGCCGTGTTCGACAAGGTCCCGGCCACCCGATTCATGCTGAACTCGGTCATCGTCACAGCCTGCATCGTCCTGTTCGGGCTGCTGGTCAACAGCCTGGCAGGATTCGCCCTGGCCCGGCTGCGGTGGCGCTTCGGGCCGTTGATCCTCGGCATGGTCATCGCCACGCTCATCCTGCCGTTCGAGACGATCGCGGTACCGCTGCTGTTCTGGGCGTCCAAGCTGCCCTGGCTCACCGCCCACGGCCTGGAACTCGGCTGGCTGAACACCTACCGGGTACAGATCGTTCCGTTCATCGCGAACGGATTCTCGATCTTCCTGTTCCACCAGCACTTCAAACAGATTCCCGTGGAACTGGACGAGGCCGCACGTATCGACGGGTGCGGCTGGTTCACCATCTACCGGCGCGTGGCCATCCCGCTGTCCGGGCCGGTGGTCGCCACCGTCGCCCTGCTGACCGCGCTGCCCGCGTGGAACCAGTACCTGTGGCCTCTCATGACGGTTCAGGACGAGGACCTTCGCCCCGTACAGGTCGGCGTCCAGTACTTCTTCCAGCTCAAAATCGTCTGGGGCGAGGTCATGGCCTATTCATCCATGATCACTGTTCCCGTTCTCATTCTCTTCTTCGTCTTCCAACGCGCGTTCATGACGAGCATCGCCAGCACCGGACTGAAAGGCTGAAATGGCACTGCGGCTTTCCGACCACTGGGTCTGGGATATCTGGCTCGCCGATGACGGAACCGATTTCCACCTGTTCTTCCTGCGCGCCTCACGGGCGCTGCACGATCCCGGACGGCGCCACCATCGCGCCTCCATCGGGCACGCGGTCTCGACCGATCTGACCTCATGGAGCCTCCTTCCCGACGCACTGGTCGCCGCCGACCACGACGCGTGGGACGACCTGGCGACCTGGACCGGCTCGGTGGTGCGGGGACCGGAGAAATGGATGATGTACTACACCGGCGTGTCCCGGCACGAGAACGGCCTCATCCAGCGGATCGGCCTGGCCACCTCCGACGACATGATCACCTGGCACCGCCATCCCGGCAACCCGATCGCCGAAGCCGACTCCCGCTGGTACGAGAAACTGGATCCGGCCAGCTGGTTCGACGAGGCCTGGCGCGATCCATGGGTGTTCGCCGACCCCGGCGGCGACGGCTGGCACATGCTCGTCACCGCCCGCGCGGCCACCGGCCCGGCCGACGACCGCGGCGTCATCGGCCACCTGCGCAGCCATGACCTCACCGCCTGGGAGACAAAGCCTCCTCTCAGCGGCCCGTCGGGCTTCGGCCACCTGGAAGTCCCCCAGGTCGAGGTCGTCGACGGCCATCCCGTCCTGCTGTTCTCCTGCATGGAGGGCGAACTGGCCAACAGCAGGACCGACCGGGCCGGCGGAGTATGGTCCGCCCCGGGCTCCTCGGTGCTGGGCCCCTTCGACATCCAGAACGGCGCCCGCCTCATCGCCGACCGTTCCCTCTACAGCGGCCGGCTGATCCAGGACCGCGCCGGCGCTTGGCAGCTGCTCGGCTTCGTCAACAACGACGGCGACGGCTCCTTCGTCGGCGAGGTGTGCGATCCGATCCCGGTCACCTACGAGCCCGGAGCCGGCCTGGTCGGTACCGGCGTGACGGAGGCCGCCGTCCACTGACCCTCATGCCGTACGACAGTCAAATGACCGCCGGACCCTGAAAAAGGGGCATCGGCTGTTCAGGCACGGAAAAAGGCGCCGGTCGTAAATCATTGACCGGCGCCTTTTTCGTGTGCGCCGAGGCTTTGCGCAAAGAAGTGCGGCGAATAATTCCTCGACTTACTTTACGTGTGCGAATCAAACGTTAACCCGCATGACACATCGGGATCCCCCCACGTCGCCCGAAAGTGAGAAGAACCGTGAGACCACCCCACACCAGAGCGAGATCCAGAGCGGCGGCCGTCCTGGCGGCACTTGTCACAGTCCTCGGACTGGCCGTCGCCGTCCCCACTTCGACGGCGGGCGCGTCCGCCGCCGAAGTGACCAACCCCGACTTCGAGACCGGCGGCCTGTCGGGCTGGACGGCCACCGGCAACGCCTTCGCCGCCAGCACCGACAGCGGCTGGGGCTGGGGCTGCTGCTTCGGCCAGCACGGCACCTCTCACGTATGGGGATTCAAGGCGGGCGGTGACGCGGCGACCGGAACCTTGACCTCTTCGACGTTCACCCTGTCGGGCACCGGCCAGGTCGACTTCCTCGTCGGTGGCGGCAACAACGCCGACACCCTGTACGTCGCGCTCGTCAAGGCGTCCGACGGCAGCGTCCTGCGTAAGGCCACCGGTGCCGACAGCGAGACCTACCGCCGCGTCACCTGGGACGCCTCGGCCTACCTCGGCCAGGACCTGCAGATCCGCGTCGTCGACCAGGCCACCGCCGGCTGGGGCCACATCAACCTCGACGATGTCCACACCCACACGCCGGCGTCCCCTCCACCGGCCGGGCTGACCAACCCCGACTTCGAGACCGGCGACCTGTCGGGCTGGACCAAGACGGGCAGTGCCTTCGCGGTGAGCGCCGACAGCGGCTGGGGCTGGGGCTGCTGCTTCGGCCAGCACGGCACCTTCCACCTATGGGGGTTCAAGACCGGCGGGGACGCGGCCACCGGCACCCTCACCTCCGGCGCCTTCCGGCTGTCCGGTTCAGGGAAGGTCGACTTCCTCGTCGGTGGCGGCAACAACGCCGACACCCTGTACGTCGCGCTCGTCAAGGCGTCCGACGGCAGCGTCCTGCGTAAGGCCACCGGTGCCGACAGCGAGACCTACCGCCGCGTCACCTGGGACGCCTCGGCCTACCTCGGCCAGGACCTGCAGATCCGCGTCGTCGACCAGGCCACCGCCGGCTGGGGCCACATCAACCTCGACGACATTCGCCTCGACGGCGCGCCCGGCGACGGCGTCGTCGCTCACTGGCCGTTCGACGAGACCGCCGGCTCCACGGTGAAGGACACCGTCAGCGGCCGGAGCGACCCGGTCAACTACGTGTTCACCAACGCCAAGTACAAGCCGAACAGCGACCCGCTCTGGTACCAGCAGGAGCCGGCGGGCAAGAAGCTGTCACACGCGCTGATGTTCGACGGCTACTCCACCTGGGTCACCCGGCCCGGCTTCGCGGCACCGACCGACGCGATCACCGTCGAGGCGTGGGTCGCCCCCCGCGCGTTCGAGTGGGGGGACGAGGGCAAGCTCGAAGCGATCGTCAACCAGCAGGACCAGGCGGCCGGCCGCGGCTTCATCCTCGGTATCGGACGCCACGGTACCTGGGCGTTCCAGGCCTCGGTCGGGGGCTCCTGGCAGTCGGTGTGGGCCGACGCCGACGCTTCGCTGCCCGCCCGCCGCTGGTCCCATGTCGCCGCGACCTTCAACGCCGCCGACCACTCGATGAAGCTGTACCTCAACGGCCGCCAGGTCGGCAGCCGCACCGTCCCCGCCGGCACGATCACTCCTGATGGCGGCGACCTGGTCATCGGCAAGAACAATCGCGCCGCCGTGATCAACGGGCTGTTCCCCGTGAACACCGTCGCCGGCCTCATCGACGAGGTGAAGATATACGACAAGGCCCTCATCGGCACCGAGGTCACCGCCGCCTACGACGCGGTGCGCACCTCCTACGGCGACGGCAAGGTGCCCACCCCGGACCTGTCGATGAACCGGGCCCGCTACACCGGTGACAAGTACCGGCCGCAGTACCACTTCTCGGCTCCCGAGCACTGGATGAACGAACCCCACGCGCCGATCTTCCACAACGGCCAGTACCACCTGTTCTACCAGCAGAACCAGCACGGCCCGTTCTGGCACAACATCGGCTGGGGTCACCAGGTCAGCCCCGACATGGTGAACTGGCGCGACCTGCCGCCCGCCCTGGTCCCCACCGCCGGGTCGGTCGCCCCCGACGGGGTGTGGTCCGGCAGCGCCACCAAGGACGCGAACGGCAACCCCCTGCTGTACATCACCGCCGGAGACGACAGCGTCTATCCCAACCAGCGCACCGGTATCGCCCGCTGCGCCGCCCTTCCCTGCCAGCAGGACCTTCGCGACTGGAAGATGGACCCTGCCCCCGTCACCGTCCAGTCGCCCGCTCTCGACGTCGGTGCGGGCCGCAAGGTCAAGATGGGCGAGTTCCGCGACCCGTTCGTATGGCGCGAGGGCGGCACCTGGTTCCAGCTCGTCGCCTCCGGCGTCCAGACCACCGGCGGCGCCGATGTCGGCGGCACCGCCCTGCTCTACAGCTCCACCGACCAAACCACCTGGAAGTACGAAGGTCCGCTCATGGTCGGCGACATCGGGGCCCACCCCAAGACCGGCCAGGTCTGGGAACTGCCGGTCTTCCTGCCGCTCGGCGACAGCGGCAAGTACGTGTTCATGATCAACCCGCAGTGGTCGGGCGGCAGTCCCCACAACGTCAAGTACGTCTGGTACTGGATCGGTTCCTGGAACGCCGCGACGCGCAAGTTCACCCCGGACTCCACCGTGCCGAAGCTGTTCGACTACGGCGAGCACTTCACCGGACCCAGCGGGTTCGTCGACGAACAGGGCCGCTCGGTCGTGTTCAGCATCGCCCAGGACAAGCGCACCGAACAGGGCCACCACGATTCCGGCTGGGCGCACAACGCCGGTCTGCCGATGCGGGTCACCCTACGGCCCGACGGAGACCTCGGCGTCGCCCCGCTGCCCGAGATGGCCTCCCTGCACACCACCACCGCGCCGCTGGCCTCCCTCACCAACGTCACCGACCTGGCCGCCGCCAACCAGCAGCTCGGCGGCGTCAAGGGCGACATGCTCCACCTCCAGCTCACCATGTCGGCGACCACGGCGACCAAGTACGGCATCAAGGTCCGGCGCAGCCCGAACGGAGAGGAGGAGACGCTCCTGTCCTACGACCGGGGCGCCAAGACCTTCTGCGTCGACCGCACCCGCGCCGGCAGCGTGTCCAGCCTGTCCCCGGACCTGGGTGTGCAATGCGGCCCCGCCACCCTCGACGGTGACGTCCTCACCCTGGACGTGTTCCTCGACAAGTCCATGATCGAGGCCTACGCCGGCGGCAAGAAGAGCATCACCACCCGCGTGTACCCCGGCCGGGACGACTCTCTGGGCCTGGCCCTGTGGGCCGACGGCGGCGCGACCGTCCAGTCCCTGAAGGTCTGGGCCATGAAGCCCGCCTACTGATTCACCCACACCGATCTCCGCGGGGCGGGCCGGGATTTCCCGCCCGCCCCGCTCTATCTCCTAGGAGTTCCCCATGATCCTGCACGGACGACGTGCCGCGATGACCGCGTTCCTGGTCGCCGGTGCGCTGGTGGCCGGGCCGGCCACGTTCGCCGCCAACAGCGTCCACAACGTCTACAACGAGCCCTACCGCCCCCAGCTGCACTTCAGCCCGGCCAAGAACTGGATGAACGACCCCAACGGGCTCGTCTACCACAACGGCGAATACCACCTGTTCTACCAGTACAACCCACTGGGCGATCAGTGGGGCGAGATGTCCTGGGGCCACGCGGTCAGTACTGATTTGGTTCACTGGAAGGAGCTCGGTGTGGCCATCCCGGCCACCGAGAACGAGAAAATCTTCTCGGGAAGCGTCGTGGTGGACGAGAAGGACACCAGTGGGTTCGGTAAGGACGCGATGGTCGCGATCTACACCAGTTGGAACCCCGTGACGAACATCCAGTCCCAGGCCCTGGCCTACAGCCTCGACAACGGCCGCACCTTCACCAAGTACACCGGCAACCCCGTCATCGACCTCGCCTCCAAGGACTTCCGCGACCCGAAGGTCTTCTGGTACGGCGAAGGCCGCTACTGGGTCATGGCGGTGGCACTCGCCGCCGACAAGAAGATCCGCTTCTACCGGTCGGCCGACCTCAAGGCCTGGACTCAGCTCAGCGACTTCGGCCCGGCCAACTCCACCGCGGGCGCCTGGGAATGCCCTGACCTGTTCCAGGTACCCGTCGCTGGAAATCCCGCAAGGAAGAAGTGGGTGCTCGCGGTCAGCGTCGGCGGGGGCGCGATCGCCGGCGGCTCGGGCATGCAGTATTTCGTCGGCGACTTCGACGGCACTACCTTCACCGCCGAGAACGTCGTCGCCGACAGCGAACCCCCCGCCGGAACGGTCTTCACCGACTTCGAGAACACCTATGACGGCTGGGAGGTGACGAACGACTCAGACCATTCGCCCGGCCCCTTCGGTGACGCGCCGGCGCCGGGCACCCTTCCCGGGCAGAACGCCGTGTCCGGGTTCCGCGGCCATGGGCTGGTCAACGGATTCGTCGGCGGCGACGCACCGCAGGGCACCCTGACCTCGAAGCCCTTCACCATCGGCGAGGACTACATCAACCTGCTCGTCGGCGGCGGCAATCACCCCCACGTGGAGGGGACCGGCGACGGAACCGCACCGGCCGGCGACGTCATCGCCGATTTCGAGTTCCCCGACGGCACCACCTATGAGGACAACGGCTGGACCGCCACCGGCGGCCTCGCCGGCCAGCGGCCCGCCCAGGGCAGTCTGCCCGGCCAGAGCCCCGTCACCGGGTACCAGGGCGAGAAACTGGCCAGCACCTTCTACGACGTGGACCGCACCACGGGCACCCTCACCTCACCCGAGTTCCCCCTCACCAAGCCCTACCTCAACCTGCTGGTCGGTGGCGGCAATCATCCTTGGGGCACTCCAGGCGCGACCGCCGTCAATCTCCTCGTCGACGGAAAGGTCGTCAAGACCGCCACCGGAGGCGACTCCGAGTCGCTCAACTGGGCGTCCTGGGACGTCACCTCCCTTGCCGGGCAGGCGGCCCGGATCCAGATCGTCGACGACAACCCCGGCGGCTGGGGCCACTTCATGGTCGACCAGGTGGTTGCCGCCGACCAGCCCGTCCTGCCGCGTTCCACCGAGACCGCCGTCAATCTTCTGGTGGACGGTAAGGTGGTGCGGACCGCCACCGGCGAGAACGCCGAAGGCCTGGACTGGACCGCCTGGGACGTCCGCGACCTTGCCGGCAAGACCGCGCGGGTCCAGATCAACGACGCCAACTCCGGCGGCTGGGGGCACATCAACGTCGACCACATCATGTTCGCCCCCCAGCCCGCCCTCACCGGCAAGCAGCGCTACTCCTGGGCCGACTACGGCAAGGACTTCTACGCCGCCATCACCTTCGACAACGCTCCCGGCCACGAACCCGTCTGGCTCGGCTGGATGAACAACTGGGAATACGCCTCAGGCGTGCCCACCGCACCCTGGCGCGGTGCCCAGAGCCTCCCCCGCCGGCTCACCCTGAGCCGGATCGACGGTCAGTGGCGAATGGTCCAGCAACCCGCCCACTCGGTGCGCACCCTGCGCACCGGCAACGCCCAGGTCATCCGCAAAAGGACCACCACCAGCGGAACCGCTGACCTGCCCCTCCGCGGCACCACCATGGAGATCGAAGCCGAATTCAAGCTCGGAACCGCCGAGCGCTTCGGCCTCATCGTCCGCAGTGGCGCCAACGGCCAAGGCACCAAGATCGGGTACGATCGGACCACCGGCCGCCTCTACGTCGACCGCACCGCCTCCGGCGTCGCCGCAGGACCCACCTTCGCCGGTATCCAGTCCGGCCCTCTGCGAACCCATGACGGTAAGGTCAGTTTCACGCTCTACCTCGACACATCCTCCGTCGAGGTGTTCGGCGGCCAGGGCGAAACCGTCATCACCGACCAGATCTTCCCTGATGCCGCCAGCGACGGTCTGAAGACCTACGCCGAAAACGGCTCTGCCCAGCTCCTCACCCTCAAAGCGTGGAAGCTGAACTCCATCTGGCACTGACCGCCCATCCGGCGGACATCCCTGACCAGACATGTCGGCTCCCTGTTTCACCGGGGAGCAGACAGTGGACGCGGGCTGGCTCACTACGTCAGCCCTGCGATCTCGTGTCGGTGAGCCTGGCGCCCGGGGCACCCGACGGGCCATGAGGAGGCAAGGCGGATGAGGTCATAAAGGTCAACCGCGGGCTGGGTCTGTCCAGTTAACGTGTATCTCGGTTTTGATGGTTCTATCGGGAGGTCAGGATCAGACGACCTTCGAAGGTGATCGCGAAGGCTTCAGGGCGGCCTTCCACCGGGTGACCCAGCGTTTGCGGCCCTTACCGGTCGGGTCCAGGCTCATGACAGCCATGTAGACGCACTTGAGCGCGGCCTGCTCGTCCGGGAAGTGGTGGCTCGAAGCCGGCGTCTCGATCTCGCGGAACGGTGATCCCCACCGGGCCGACATCGGTCAGACCGTCTTGGCCCGGGTGCCATTGCGGGAGTTACCCGCTCCATGACCGCCGGATCGTGCTTGTCGTAGCCCAGATGGTCGGTGATCTCACCTTCCAGCGCCGACTCCGGCGCCAGCTTGGTCAGCCGGCCCAGCAGCCTGTCTTGGCCATAGACCTCATCAGCGGTCACCCAGCCGAACGGCACACCCGCCGTCACGGCCCTTTCGATCATCATGCGGGCCGGTGCCGGTTTGGTGGCGAAAGCCACCTCGTCGCCGATACCGGCGGCCCGGCACCGGAGCCGGTCCTCGGTCCACTCCTTGGGCGGGTACAACTCCCGGTCGATCAATGCCCGTCCCCGGTCGCAGGCGTAGGCGAGGAACACGCCGATCTGGCGGTTGTCGAACCGGCCGGCAGTGCCGGAGTACTGACGGGCCACTCCGGCCGAGCGCACACCTTTCTTAAGGAAAAAGGAAACCGGTCTCATCGACCACAAGCACCCCGCCACGGGCATCACCCAGGACCTCGACCACGCTTTGGTGCACGTCATCGCGCAGCCCATCGCTGTCCCAGGCATAGAAGTTCGGCAATCGCTGCATGCGCTCCGGGCCCGCCTGCCCAGCCGCCTCGGCCAGCGTCCAGCCGTTCTTACGCTCACTCTCACCGAGCAGGCCTCGTACATGGGAGCGCATCTACCGACGCGCTTCCACCCGCGGGAATCGGCCCGCGAACCGGCCGAGAAACGCCGTGAATCCCGCTGACCATCCAGCTACCGTCTCCGCCGGCATGACGGGATCATCCATTACAGGACCTGAGATCTCAACCTGTCGTTGTCGTACTAAGACCGGCGGCCCCCGGCGTGGCAAGCAGTCCACAACGTCATCACGGTAAGCAGAAGCTCCCCGTGAGTGAGCTGACCGACCTGTGGTTGACGGTTGTGGCCGTTGATCTGCTCTCAGGTCCCCGCTCCTATGGCTCCGGTCCCGATCAGAGGAGTTCGCCGACGAGGGCGGCGAACTCCTCAGGGCCGACGATCCGTACGCCCAGGCTCTCGGCCTTGGCCCGCTTGGAGCCCGCCTTCTCCCCGGCCACCAGCAGCGACGTCTTGGCCGAGACGCTGGAGGAGGACCTGCCTCCGGCGCGTTCGATCAGCTCGTTCATCTGGTTGCGGGTCAGCGCCTCCAGCGCTCCGCTCATCGCACCGGTGACCACGACGGACATCCCGGCCAGCGGCAGCTCGGACACGTCGCTCGCCTCGGCGTCGGTGTCAGGGCCGCCGGTGTCAGGGCCGGGGGCGGCGGGTGGGGTCCAGCCGGGCTCGGTCATGGTGACCCCGGCCGCCACCAGCTTGTCGATCAGCGGCGCCAGCTCGACCAGCTCGGCCACCACCACCGGCGCCTTCTCCGGGCCGATGCCCTCCACCGCCTGGATCGCCTCGGCGTCGGCCGCGCGGATGGCGTCCATGCTGCCGAAGTGCCGGGCGATGCGCCGGCTCATGGAGCGGCCGGTGCCGCGCACGCCCAGCGCGCAGAACACCCTGCTGAGCGGTTGGGCCTTGGCCCGCCCGAGGGCGGCGAGCAGGTTGTCGGTGCTGGTCTCGCCCATCCGCTCCAGGCTCAGCACCTGCTCGCGGGTCAGGGAGAACAGGTCGGCGAAGTCGGCGATCAGCCCGGCGTCCAGCATCTGCTCGATGCGGCTCGTGGCGAGCCCCTCGATGTCGAGCTGGTCGCGGCCGGCGGCGTAGGTGATGGAGGCGATCGCCCGGCAGGTGCGGCCGCGCACGCACCGCCACCGCTCCTGCGAGGAGTCGATGGCGTCGCCGCAGCTCGGGCAGACCTGCGGGATCGCGATCGGCCGCTCGTCGCCGGTGCGCAGGTGCACGACCGGGGCCTCGACCCGGGGGATCACGTCACCGGCCTTGTAGACGACCACCAAATCACCGAGCATCAGGCCCCGGCGGGTGATGTCGGCGACGTTGTGCAGGGTGGCGTAGGTGACGACGCTGCCGTCGAGCTCGACCGGCTCCAGCACCGCGCGCGGGGCGATGACGCCGGTACGGCCGGTGTTCCACTCGACGCCGATCAACTTGGTGATCTTCTCGGTGGCGGGCAGCTTGTAGGCGATCGCCCATCGGGGCGCGCGCGTGCCGAAGCCGGCCTGCGCCTGGTCGGCGGCGAGATCGCACTTGATCACGATGCCGTCGATGCCGAAGGGCAGCTCGGCCCGCTTGGCGGCGATCTGCTCGACCCGCTCCTGGATCTGCTCCAGGGTGGTGGCGACGATCCCGCCGACGTCGGTGACGGCGGGGGTCTGCGCCCCCTGAGCGGCGACCCACGCCATGACCTCGCTGTGCGGCAGCTCGCGCAGCCGCACGGCCTGCTCGGAGGTGTCATCGGGGCGTGACAGCGCGCCGTACCCGAAGAACGTCAGCTCGCACACGTACGGCCGGTCCTGAGCGCGCAGCGTGCCGGCCGCGGCGCTGCGCGGGTTGGCGAACGTGGTGCCGTCGTGCGCCTGGCGCTTGAGGCACGCCTGCTCGAACTGCTCGGCGGTCATCATCACCTCACCGCGCAGCTCCACCGTGACCGGCTCGGCCAGCCTGGCGGGCAGCCCCACGATGGTGCCGATCGCGTGGCTCACGTCCTCACCCGCGACGCCGTCACCCCGGGTGACCAGCTGCGCCAGCCGCCCGCCGCGATAACGCGCGGTGATCGCCAGCCCGTCGAGCTTCGGCTCCACGCTCCACCGCGTGACCGGCCGGCCCAGCCTGCGCTCCAGCGACGCGGCCCAGTCGGCCAGCTGCTGGGCGCCGAAGACGTTGTCCAGGCTCAGCATCGGCACCGTGTGCGGCACGTCGCCGACCACCGCGCCACCGGCCACCTTGCCCGTCGGCGAGGACGGCAGCACCTCGTCGGGATGCTCGTCCTCATACGCCTGGATGCCCCGGACCAGCCGGTCGTAGGCGTCGTCGTCCAAAGTGGAGGTGCCGTCTCCGTAATAGGCGGCAGCGGCGTCCAGGGCGAGCTGAACGGCTTCGGTATAGGCGCTCTGATCAGCAAGGAGAGTGCTGGGGGGTGCGTCGGTCATGATCCCATCATCGCGTCCGGCACCGACAATTTTCGGCCCCCGGGACGCGACCCCGAGCCGGACCGTCCCTCCCGAGCGCGGCCTCCGACGAGGGGCCGCACCGGGTGGTTCGTCGCACCGACTCATCATCAGGGTCTGGTTGGCGATGGCACCGGCTTCGAGAAGAAGGGTCTGTGTTCGACTGAGGTGCAACGCCCTTACATCGGCACCGTCGAGAAGATCACCAACTGCCGGATCGGGGTGTTTCTCGGCTACCCCACATCCTGCGGACACGCGCTGGTGGAATGCCGCGGTTCTCCACTCGCCACCGGTATCCGGTCTTGCGGGTGATCCCCATGGCCCGGCAGGCCTCGACTGTCCCGATGCCCCACAGCAGCAGCTGTCAGTGCAACGACTTCACACCCGACTTCCGGCTCGATCCTCTCCTAGCCATCAGCACGCCCCTCATCTGTCAGATGTGTTGCGACAAGCGCTAGAACCCAGGTGGCGATAGAAGTCAGAATTCAAAACGTCGTTGACGCCCATCGCCTATAACCATCAGTTCCAGTGCCCCCTGTGGGCGCCGTCGGTCCGCGGTGGGCGCAACCGCGCTATCTACGCTGTAGTTCGGGCCAGGTCGAGGACCTCATGCGGGGAAACCTCGTGATCCCAGGGAATGGCTAGGGTCTGTCAATCAAACGGCTCTGTCTCTCTTTCGGTTCTGTCTCTCTTTCGGTGGTGGCGGAGCGTGTTGCTATTCCAGGAGGGTCCGGTGGCGGAGTAGCGCGAATCCGGCGCGGCCGTGCATCTGGCGCAGGATGCGTTTGGTCCTGGTGTTCACGCCTTCGGTGCCGCCGTTGTGGTGGGGCAGGGTGACAGCCGCGCGGACGGCATCGCGGTCCTGGTCAAGGCCGCGGGTGAAGGCATGCGGGTGGGGTAGGTCGGCGGCGCGGGCGGCGGTGATCCACGTGTCGAGACGGTCGGCGTTGCCTTCGCGCGGCCGGAGCAGGTCGGCGAAAGCGCGCACCGGCCCGGCCACGTCGATCATCTCGGGGCAGGCGGCGGTGAGCTCGTCACGCAGGCGCTGCTGCTTGCCGGTGAGGTTACCGGGTCGGGTGAGCAGGAGCCGGGCCAGGTGTCGCGATGAGATGGGCAAGCGGTCGGCTTCGACTCGACCCTGGGTGATGTAGCGGTAAAGAAGGTTGAAGCTGCCCCGATAGCCAAGGTTCTTGATCTCGCCGAGCAGGTCGTGGACGTGGTGCCAGCGCTCGCGAGTGGTTTGTGCACGCTTACCGTTTTGCAGGGGCACTCCGGTCGTGGCCCAGCAGGCGCTGTGCGCGGCGACTTCCTTCAGCACGGCGTCGCCGAGGTTGTGCCACAGGTGCCAGCGGTCGGTGACCTGGATGGCTTGTGGGAGGGCGCGGCGAATCGCTTCGGCGTAGGCGCCGGAGCCGTCTCGACACACGAGCTGTACTCCGGGATGGACCCGAAGCCAGGCTTCCAGCGTGTCGGCGGTGCGGTCGACTAAGACCGTGTCCTATGTGGTGAGTCGGACGTTAGCGAGGCATGGGAAGGAACACATGGGGGTGGATCGTCCCGGACGGATTATGGGAGATCGCCCGGCCGCTGCTGCCGCCGACGCGGATGCGTCCGCAGGGCGGCGGACGCAGAACACACCTGATGAAGCGGTGGTCGCGGCCATTGTCTACGTCTTGGTGAGCGGGTGTGCGTGGCGGGCTCTGCCACCGTGTTTCGGGATCTCGAAGTCCACCGCGCACCGTCGGTTCCTGATCTGGTCGCGAGCCGGGGTATGGAGCAAGCTGCACCAGGTCGTGCTCGACAAGCTGGCCGCGGCCGATCTGCTGGATCTGTCCCGCGTCGTGCTGGACTCCGCCCACGTGCGGACGAAAAAGGGGGCGACCATACAGGTCCGAGCCCCGTGGACCGAGGAAAACCGGGTTCGAAGATGCACATCCTGTCCGACCGGTCCGGACTGCCCCTCGTGGTCGGTGTCTCATCTGGTAACACTCACGACAGCGAGGGCCTCAAGCCCATGGTGACCGAGCTCCACATGAGACACGACCCTCGTCAGGGCCGTCCCATCAAGCCCGGCAAGCTCCACGCGGACAAGGCCTATGACCGCGATGACCTGCGCCGATGGCTGCGCGGCAAGCGCATCGCCGTCCGTATCGCACGCAAGGGCATCGAGTCCGGCCAGCGATTAGGCCGGCATCGCTGGGTGATCGAACGGACCATGTCCTGGCTGACCGGCTATCGACGACTCACCATCCGCTACGAACGCTACTCCGGCAACTATCCGGCCCTTCTCGGCCTCGCTGCTGCCCTGTGCTGCTACAAGCGGCTCGTCCGACTCACCACATAGGACACGGTCTAAGAACCGCGAGAAAACAGGAAAGCACCCGCGATCCCCGACGAAGCCCCGGCCCAGCTGCCGCGCGGCAGCAGATCGCCCCGCTGATCGTTCAGATCAGCTCCGCTGGAGGCGACCCTGCGCGACTGGCGGGCCCGCCAGTCCGTCCGGGGGCCCGCGGCATGCTCAAGGGCGCCGCCGGCCTGGACGCGTACCTCTGCGCCCGCGAACCCTGAGGCCGAGCCACGTCCACCACGGGAACCAGCGTGGCCACGGAAGGAAGCCAGGCCCGAGTGCCGGGGCACTTCAGCCAGATCTATAGCGCTTCGTCCACCGCACACTGCGAGAAACCCCCGCAAACGCCTCACCATTTTTCCGAACCACGTTGCGCATATGGGAGACGAGGCTAGAGTGGCCGAGTTCTCCAGGAAAGGATCATCATGCTCAGCATTGTCCGGCGTTCTGCCCTTGCAGGCGCGCTCGCGATGAGCCTCGCCGTGGCCACCGTCGGCTTCGCACCTCCCTCGGCCGCGGCGACACCGCCGTACGGACTCCTCAAGCTGGTTTTCAGGTGTGCCCACGTGGGGGGCGTGTCGGTCACGGTCGTGGGTCCGGGCGTCGCGGGCAGCGCGCGCGACGAAAACGGCACGTACTACTTCCGGGGCCGGCCCGGCGCCTACCGGGTGAAGCGCCTCGCGAACGGACGGATCGCACCGAGATCCAGGCTCATCCAGATCCCGAAGTTCTCGACCCGCACCGTCAATGTCTGCTCCCTCAAGTGGCCCGGGCGCCCGTGACCCCGGGCCGCCTTTCTTGCGTCGGGCCCATGTTGCGGGGCGGGATCTGGCCGGACTGGGCGTAGGCGGCGTCCCAGGTGGCGGGGACGTACTCGTCCTTGATGCCGAGCATGTGCGCGGTCACCTGCCAGACGTGCAGGTACGCCTCCGGCTCGGCGGGCCGGACCGGCACCTTCCACTCGATCATCTTGCGCATGGCGAAGGTGGGCAGGGTGTGCCAGGTGACGAGCATGTCCTCCTGGCTGATCGGGATGTCGCCGCCCCGGTGGGGGGACTGCTGCAGCAGGTGCCGCACCGCGGCGTGCACCAGCCGGGTCTTGACGCACTCGACGATGCACGAGCCGGCGGGGCGGTAGGCGTCGAGGGCCCCGATCGCGAAGCCGAAGATGCTCGTCTTGGCGACGCGGTCCTCCATGTCGGCGCCGCCCTTGGAGTAGTGAAGGTGGTCTGAGGTCACGTATCCGCGATCCCCGCATCACCGCCAGGCAGTACGGCGGATGTGGACGACGGTAAGCCGGCCGGATGGCCGGTAGATGGTGTTGAACTCTTCGGGGCCCTGGCGCGACACGCGCCGGGGCCCCTGTGCGCGTCAGGGAAAGGAATGTATGGGTCAACGTCGCTCGGCTGCCGGTGGAGACACGATCGCTCACGGCAGGATCGCGCACACGGCCGGATCCACGCCCGGATTCGGGGCCGAAGACCGGTTCGAGGATCGGTTCGACGATGAGGATTACCCCGCCTTCAGCATGGGCGCGGCCGCCGACATGCTCGGTGTCACCCCGACGTTCCTGCGGGCTCTGGGCGCCGCCGGACTGATCGAGCCGCTACGCTCCGGCGGCGGGCACCGCCGCTACTCCCGCTACCAGCTGCGCCTGGCCGCCTGGGCCCGGGAACTGGTCGACCAGGGCACCCCGGTGGAAGCCGCCTGCCGGATCATCATCCTGGAAGACCAGCTCGCCGAGGCGCTGCGCATCAACGACGCCCGCGACCGCCCGGCCGGACACTAACCCCAGCAGGATGACAAGACCCGGCGGCATGGAGCCGACCGGGTCCTGGTGTGCACGTTGGCGACATTGACCGCGCTTGTTGTCACCGGCCTCGCATCTGCTGAAGGGTTCGTGAGGACCCACGGCATGGGCCGGGCCGTCCTGTTCGCCCCTCTCGGCCCGAGGGGGCTATGACGAGTCGGCCTCCTCTTGCGGTGGCCCGGGCCGCGACTGTGCGGCCTGCGCCTTCTGGATGGCCTCCTCCGCCGACGTCTCCACCTGGAACGCGGTGCGCAGGCCGGTGATCGTCAAGACGCGTTCCAGCGCCGGCGGGATGTTCGCCAAGAACAAGGCGCTCTGCTGTTCACGGCTCTGCTCGAGCAACAGGACCAGCACACCGACACCCATGGAGTCGCAGAACGTCACGCCGCCCGGATCCACCACCAGTCCAGAGGAATGCGTCTGCCAGGCGTCTTTGATCTGCCGGTGCAGCAGCCCGGCGGAGATGGAGGGGTCCCGGTAGTAATGGCCGCGAATCCAACGGTGTTGCTGTTGACCTGTGGAGACTCCTTGGGAAAACGCTCAGGTGAACGGCAGGCCATGCTCGATCCGTGCAGGTCAGGCCCATATCCGTTGGATTTTCCGCGATTGCTACCGGGACCCCAAGCAGTGCCGGGCCGAACGGATCGAGCCGCCGGGTCCGGGACGCATCACCCGGATCGTGCGCTCGGCTCTGCACAACGCGGAGGAGACCTGGTTCGCCAAGATCGCGGCCCGGCTGGATGCGGAGACGACCGGCCGCGTGCTGGCCCTGGTTGGAGCAGCCGTGTCCGGAACGCGGCGGCCGTCCTGGCCGCTTCCGATCATCCGCACGGCATCCAGCGGGTCATGGTGGAGCTCGGGAAGGACGGAGGACGGCGAGGCCGTTGAGGCGGCATATTTCCGCCTTACGGTTAACGCCGGCTGGCCGTAGGATCACCCCAGGCAACCACATACGTATGCGGGTGATGAATGGCGCAAATTGGGTTAGTTGAGGCGATTGCCCAAGTCCGTCGGGAGCTCGCGCAGGCCGTGGCAGCCGGTGTGGACGCCGGGATCCAGTTCCCCGTAGGCGCGGTGACGCTGGAATTCCAGGTCGGTGTGACGAGGTCCGTCGAGGCCTCCGGCGGTGTCAAAGTCTGGGTGCTTGAGCTCGGCGCAGCAGGCGAGTACGCCAAGGAGACCGTGCACACCCTCACCGTCGAACTGGAACCGCCTGTCGACGCCCAAGGTCGGCCGATCAAGGTGGCCGCGCGGTCGGATCAGCGGCCCGGTTAGGCCCGGTACGGCATGAGCGGCCTACGGGATCGGGTCGTCGAGGTCCTCTGCGATCACGGCGCCGACGCCGTACAGCGCTGGAGCGTCGGCTCGGGGTTCCTCGTCGGCGGCCGCCTGGTCTTAACCTCCGCGCACGTCGTAGACGGTGGCGGCGAGCTCACCATCCGCCGTCTCGGCGCCGGTGAATCGTCCGGCAAGCACGAATGGTCGGCCCGGCTCCTGCTCCTGGGTGATCGCGATGTGGCCGATCTGGCGCTGATCGAGGTCGGCGGAGAGGGCGACAGGAAGATCGCCGGAGACATCCCCTTGGCCGGCTTCTCGACGATCGACCGGCACACCGATGCGGCCATGGTCGTCGAGGGCTGCTGGTCCGTCGGCTTTCCGGCGTTCAAGACCCTTTACATCGACGGCGCGGGCCCGGTGCGGGAGACCGCGCAGATCGACGGTGTCATTCCGACCGCCGAGGATCTGTACTCCGGGCTGTTGACCCTCCGGGTGTCCAGCGCCCCCCGGCCGCTGCCTCCTAAGGAGGAGGCGCTGGGCCAGTCGGCTTGGTCGGGGATGTCGGGCGCGGCCGTCGTGGTGGGGGGCAGAATCGTGGCGGTGGTGTCGGAGCACCACCCGCGTGCCGGTCAGTCGGCGCTCACGCTGACCCCCATCTCGCACATCAACCGCCTGCCAGACGCCGGTCGCTGGTGGAGGGCGCTGGGTGTCGCCCCCGCCCGGCTACCGGTGCTACCCGCCCGGCCGCCCGTTCTGGTGAGTGAGCCGCCGGCCCTCGCCGACTGCTTCCAACTGCGGCGGCACGTTCACGAGCTGGCAACCGCGCTCCTGAACGGCGAGGCGGTGGTCCTGGCGCCTGAGCGGTCGGGATTGGGCGGCGTGGGCGTGACCCAGCTCGCCGCCCACTATGCCCGCACCGCCTGGGAACGCTCCGACGTCGACGTGCTCGTGTGGATGAAGGCGAACGACCGTGACGCGGTGGTCAAGACCTACGCCGAAACCGCGGCCGCCCTGGAGACATCGTCCTTGCCGGCCTGGCTCGCCGCCACCGATCGCCGCTGGCTGATCGTCTTCGACGACGTGGGCCACCCGGACACCCTGCGAGGGCTGTGGCCGCCGCGCAACCCCGCCGGCCGGGTGCTGATCACGACCCGTCGCCAAGAGACGGCTTCCCGCGTGCCGTACGCATCACTGATCGAGGTCGGTCTGTTCACCGAGGAGGAGGCTGCCGCCTTCGTGACCGCGCAGTTGGGCACGGACGCCGTCCACGCCGGCCAGCTCGCGCGCGAGCTCGGCTGCCAGCCGCTGGCCCTGGCCCAAGCTGTCGCGTACATGCGCGCGCACGGACTTGACTGCCGTCAGTACCTGGAGCGATACGGGCACCGGCGCGGGCAGCTTCCCCTGATGCTCCTGGGTGACGGTTCGGCAGCGGACCGGCAGCGTTCGTCGGTGACCGTCGCCTGGTCGCTCTCGGTCGAGCAGGGCGGGCATCCGGTCGAGACCCGGCCGCAGATGCGCTACGACCTGACCACCAGCCGCGACGGCTCCAGAACGGTCAGCGTGATCTGCGAACCGCGCGAAGCCCTGGAGCTGCTGCCCGAGATCCTGCAGTGGGGGACGTCAGGCCATGACTGAGACCGACCTGCCCGGCCAGCTCACGCGCCTGCGTGAGCTGGCCGCGCACGACCCGCGCCGGCACGGCGGTGAGCTGGCCCTGCTGCTCGCGGACGCGGGCATGCGCGAGCTGCAACAGCAACGCTGGGAGAGCTCTCTGGTCCTGCTGGAAGAGGCCAGGCACTTCACCGAACTCGCCGGAGGACCGGCGGTGAAGGCTTCGCTCAAGAAGGCCTCCACCACCCACGACCTGGCCCTGAAGATCTTCCAGGGAGCGGTGCGGACCCTGCCGCGAGGACACGTGGTCACCGCTGCGGGCCTGTCCCGCATGGGACAAGCACACCTTGACCGATATGAGCGAACCGGTGAGCGAGCCGACCTCGACTCGGCGGTCGGCGTGTGCGACGCTGCCGTACGAGCGGCCTCCCGCGAAGACGCCGACCTGCTGGGACAACTCGGCGGCGCTCTACGGACTCGTTTCGACCTGGATCAGGACAGGTCCGACCTCGATCGGGCGATCGAGTGCTTCCGGCGGGCCGTACGAGCCACGCCCGCGGGTCAGCCGAACGAGTCGACGTGGCAGTCCAACCTGGGTACGGCCCTGCAGGCGCGATTCGAGCTCACCCGCGACGCCGAAGATCTGCACTCGGCCATCGGTCACCTCGAATGGGCTGTGGTGACGGTGCCCGCCAGCCACCGTGACCGGCCGATCATGGCCATGAACCTGGGAGCGGCCCTGCGCCTGCGATTCGAGCTCACCTCCGATCCGGAGGACCTCGACCGTGCCATCCTCCATCTTCGCAACAGCCTGTCCGGCAGCGGCGACGGCCCTGGAAGGACCTTGTGCCAGTCGAATCTCGGCATCGCCCTGCTCGGCCGCTACCAGCGCACCGGCCAGAGAAACGATCTGGAGGAGAGCGTCGGCCTGCTGCTCGCCGCCGCCCGTGACATCCCGGCCGAGGCGCCGACCCGTCCGGCGATCCTGTCGAGTCTCGCCGCCGTCCACTGCTCCATGGGACGGTTCACGGCGGCTCGCGATCTGTTCGCCGAGGCCCTGCGCGCACGAGAGGGAACGCTGGGACGGGATCATCCCGACACCCTGGCCAGCAGGCACAACCTGGCCGCCGTCATGGCCACGCTGGGACATCTGGTGCCCGCATCGGACGAGTTCCACGAGGTCCTGGCCGCGCGGCGGCGCCTGCTCGGGGACGACCACCCCGAGACGCTGGCGAGCTGGCGAAACCTCGTGACCGTGCTCGAGGATCTCGGCCAGAGCACGCAGGCGCAGGCCGAGAGGAGCCGGCTGGAAGCAACCCGCAGCGGCCTGACCACGCCGGAATCGCCATGACCACCGGTCAACCTGACCACGCCGGAGCCGCCATGACCGACGGCCGGTACGGCAGGCACGAGCACATTCCGGGCTGGCGGCAGCACCTGCTCGCCACCGCATCCGTGATCGTCGTCGGCGTGGGAGCGCTCGGCAACGAGGTCGCCCGCCTGCTCGCCATGGCCGGAGTGGGCCGGCTGCTCCTGTGCGATCCGGACGTGGTGGCCGAATCCAACCTCAGCCGCTGCGTGTTGTTCCGCCAGAGGGACATCGGCCGCGCGAAGGTGGAGGCAGCCCAGGCCGCCCTGCACGACCTCGCTCCCGCCACGCAGGTCGACATCGTCACCGCCACGCACCTCAGCGGGGTTGGCCTGGCCGCGATCCGCGACATGGACCTGGTGATCAGCTGCCTGGACAGCCTGCAGGCGCGGATCCAACTGGCCGCCCGCTGCAACGCCACCGAGGTGGGGCTGCTCGACGCGGGCACTCATCCGTGGGGAGGCGAGGTGTGCTACTACCCGCCGTCGGCTGGCTGCGTGGCCTGCGGGCTGAGCGAGCGCCAGCGTGCCGTACGCGATGACCCGTGGAGCTGCGCAACGGCCGACCACGCCGTGCCGCAGGGCGCCTCCGCACCCGTCTCGGCGCTGATCGGCGCATGGGAGGCGACCTTGGCCATCCGGGTGCTGCTCGGCCTGACCGTCCCCGCCGCCGCGGTGTACGTCGACACGGGCGCAAGAACGATCCACCTGGAACGCAGCAGGGACCCGGCCTGCCCACTGCACGCCCCCATCAACTGGGCCAAGGTCGAACCGGTGAGCCCGGCCCGCACGGTCGCCGACGTGATGGCCCGGCTCGCGCCCGACGAGGAGGCGTTCGCGTGGGCGGCGCTGCCGGGCACCACGACCCTCCTGCTGAGCCGGGCCCCCTACACCGCCCCGCTGGTCGAGCTGGGGATCGCCGCCCAGGAGATCCTGCCCGTCGCACGCCGCGGACACCCGGGAACGGTGCGGTATCTGGAGTTGAAGGGACCGACCGCATGACAAGCGATGTTGAGCGCGCGCTGTCCGAGTTGTTTCCCGAGCGTGACGCCATCGCGGGTCTCTTGGAGATCGCCGGGCTCCAGATCGAACCGCCGCCCGCCGGTGCGGCACCCGGCGAATACTGGGAGCGATTGGCGCGCGCACTGAACCCGAACGAACTCACCCAACTGGTCGAAGCCGCCTTGCGCGTGTATCCGGCTAACACCGTGCTCAGGCAGGCATTGCAGCAGGACACGCCGTCAACGCCCACAGTGACCCTGATCTTCATAGGGGAAGAGCTGCGTGACGACGAAGTGCTCAGAAGGGCCACGCAAGCTGATCCCAGCGCAGGCCTCGTCTATGTAACGAACGCACAGATGGCAGTCAGCGTCGCCGACCGCGATGACGACGAACTACAACAACTCGTCGAGCGTCTCAGCCGCGAACTGCCTGCCCTGGAGGTGACATACCACCGCTGGGGCCACCGTCCCTACCTCTACCGCTCGCTGACGGTGTACGGACCCGACCAGACGCCCTACCAGCTGCAAGGCGTGCCCTCCACGCTCACCCCATCCGAGATCGCCTCCGCCGTCATCCACGAGTCCGGCTACGCGGCCTCCGACCCGCGTCGCATGGTCGTGACCGAGGAAGGGACCAGGCGCCGGCTCGATCCGGGACAAACCCTGCACGAGGCCGGCGTCGAAGAAGACGACCGGCTCAGGATCGGGTTCCAGTCCACCGCCGGTGCGGGACTGTACGAGGACCGGCTGGCGGCGCTGGACCGCGCCCACGAGGCGGTCCTCGACTTCGTCGCCCGCACCCCCGGGGCGACTCTCACCGGCGTGGACGATCCGCACTTCCCCACCTGTTTCACGATCGCGTTCTCGGCCGCTGGGTTCGGGCCGCCCGCCGACAGCACCGCCAGACCGGTACGACCCGTCCCCGTCGACCGGCACTCCGTGGCCATCACCCTCCCCCCGGCCTATCCCGTCGCAGTGCCCGAAGTGCGCTGGTTATCGCCGATCTTCCACCCGAACATCGCCGACGGCGTCGTCTGCCTGGGCGCCCTGCCCTTGGGAATCGCCGAGCTGTGCGGCGCCCTCATCGAGCTGGCGGCATACCGGATCTACGAGCCACGCCCCGCCGACCTGGGCGGTGAGGGTTTCCTCGACCTGACAGCCACCGCCTGGGCGCTCACGCCGAAAGGCCGGGAACGCATCAGAGAGCGTGGCGGCCACCCGTGGCTCAGCGACGACCGGCCGCCTGCGCCGCCGCTGCTGCACCTGCGCCGTCTGGGCATCGAGATCGACGACGCCGTCCGCCTGGACCGCTACCGGCAGGGTACGGCGGAGCGCGGGGGCCTCCTGCTCGGCCGCGTTCAGGGCGAGGCCGGCAAGCGTGTCGTCCAGGTGGTCGAAGCCGTCGAGATCCACGACCCCGACGCCACGTCGACCAGTTGGAGCCTGACGACGGCCGCCTTCGCGACGGCCGGGGCACGCCAGGTGGTCGGCTGGTTCCACACGCACCCGGAGCACGCCCCGCCGTACCCCTCAGCAGCTGACCTGGCGCTGCACCGGAACCTATTCCCGCATCCGTGGCAGGTGGCCGTCCTGGTCTCTCGCGACGGGATCAGCTGTTATCAGCACGAGGGAGGGAGCCTGAAGGAACGCCCCTGGACGCGACCGCTCAGATGAGCGGGGGATCGCTGCATAAAAACCTCCAGGAGCTGTTCGGAGTTCGGATCCAGGTGAGGTCCGGTGGCGGGCCGGCCGTGGCTGGTAGAACTCGGACGTGGCGCGCTTTGATGTGACGGATGCCGAGTGGGCGTTGATCGAGCCGTATCTGCCGGTGCCGCCCACCGGACCGCTGCCACGGCGGGTGCGTGATCAGTTCAACGGGATCTTGTGGCGTTTTCGCACCGGATCCGGCTGGCGTGATGTCCCGGAACGTTACGGGCCGTGGTCCACGCTCTACTCTCGATTCAACGCCTGGACCAAAACCGGGGTCTTTCAAGGACTGATGGACGCGCTGATTGAACCGCGCCGGAATTGCTGGAGGCCCTGATGTACTCCGGCTTTCGTGGAGTCGAACTGGTTCCGCCTCGGCGACCGGCCGCGAGATGACCTCATCGTGTTCGCCGGTCCTCGACGATGAGGTAACGACTCTGTGCGCGATTGAGGTCGGGGCATGCTGGCCTGGACGGTCCTGTCGGTGCCCCTACCGCATGGCGCAGCGGTCGGGGACCGGCCCGGCGATGGCGCGGGCGGTGGGTGCGAAATGCTCGCGGCGTCCGATCCAGCGCTGCATGGATCGCCGTTGCTTGGGTTCGGCGATGGCGTGTTCGACGCAGATGCGCTGTGAGGACTGTCGGTGGCGTTGCGCCTCCCGGCGGGTTACCTCGGCTGGTGTGGTGTCCTTGCCGGGCTTCTTCGGCGGGGCGGTGACCTGGGTGGGGAAGTCGCGGGCGAGGCCTTGGTGGCCGGAGTCGACCTTGGCCTTGACGTCGGGATGGAACCGGAGCAGGTCCTCGATGCCTTCGGTGCACAGCGTGGTCACGTCGTGCATCCGGCCTGGCCGGAAGGCGCCCTGCCACAGCAGGCGCCCATCGCCATCGCTGATGACGGTGCTCTTGCAGGTGTTCTGCTTGCGCTTGCCGGACACGAATGCCCGCCTTCCGGGCCGGTGCGCCGCGGGGCGGCGGACCTGGACCTCGGTGCCGTCGATGCGCAGCTCGACGCCTTCGGCGGCGGCATAGGCGAACACGTCCGCCAACGTGCGCAGCCGTACGCCGGGCCTGCCGGGAACTGCGAACCCCCTCCGCTCCGGCAGCGGCCGGATCTCGCCCACGGCCCGAGTGCGGTCGAGCGGTCCACGCCGTACAGGACGGCCAGGGCCGCATGCGGGAGCTGGAACCGCAGGATGACCAGCGTCGCGATGACCCGGTCCACGAACGGCAACCGGTGGTTCGGCCCGGCGCCCTCAACCCGCAGCCGGTTCCGGCCACCCCGCCGTTCTCGCAACACCGACTCCTGTCGAGCCATCCAGGGGTCAGCCAGTTCCTCAACCAAGGCGCCCAGATGTGCCCGGGTGATCCCGGTCAAGACAGGATGGAAAAGGGCGGCACGATAGGTGATCGTCACAAGTCACGTATTGTTCCGCCCGCCTACGACACTTCCAGTCCTGGGCGATACCTCGCACAGCGGAGGCGTTCGCCTCTCCCCTTGATGGCTTGGGCAGAATCACGGTCATGAGTCTGCGTCTTGATACCGCGAGCCACCCCGCCAGATGGCCTGGGTATGCCGCTGCCGTATGGGGCTTCGTGTTCGCCGTTCCGAGCTTCTACTGGGCGATGGGCGGTTTGGCTGGGGCCGCGTCCACAATCTCACCGTCACTGATCAAGCTGGCGCAGGAGCAAAACCCCGGCTTCCTCGCGGTGTTGTGGGTGACCGGCATGCTCAAGGTCGTCGGCGCGCTGCTGGGCCTGGCTCTGGTGCGCCGCCGCGCCTGGGGGCGCGGCATGGATTGCCTCCTGCAGCTGATGGCGTGGGGCGCGGGGGTACTGCTCGTCTGGCATGGAGCACTGTTCGTCGGGCAGGGACTGCTCGTCCAGGCGCACATCATCGAGCTCGCCCCGGAGCTGCTGCCGGTCAGCCGCTGGTACACCTACCTGTGGGGACCGTGGTTCGTGGGCGGCGGGGTCACCTTCATCTTGGCCGCACGTACTCACTTGAGCACGATGGCCGACCGCCGGGGTGCCACGATCACGGGCATGATCGGCGGACTCGGCGCACTGGCCCTGTCCGCCGCGGCCCTGATAGCAGGAATCGGATAACCCGTCCGGGATCGCCCACAGTCCAACTCGGTCCCTACGACCGATCTCCGCTATCGCGCACCAACTTGTAAGGGACGAACAGCGGAAACGGCAGCCGCCAGGGCGGCCGACCACGCGAAAGCGCCCGGGCAGGATGTGGCCTCCGGCCTCCCTACGATGAACCGGTCAGGTGATGATTCGCTTAACAGGAGGCGACGCCTGAGTAAGTTGATTCCGATGTTTCTGTAGGGTGGGTGGCTTCCCATGTGTCGCATGCGCCTGGCTCGCAGTGAAATCGCTCATCCGGGGGCCATGCCGACGCGGATGACGGCGGCGAGGGCGGAGGCCGCCAAAGCGAGGTCGAGGTCGGCCAGGGGATGGATGGGGCCGAGGAACTCGGCGATCGGCCACCGGGACACGGCTCGGGCGGACCAGAGGGCGGCCTCGGCGAGGTGAGCCGGCGTGTGGTTATGGACCTCGCGGCTCGCCACCGGCCATCTCACGGTCAGCAGGGCCTGGATCGATGGCGGCTACCGTCGTAACAACCCGCCGCCTCACCAGAGAAAACCCCCAAAACTGGCGCGGGACCTGAGTATCCAAACCAGACAGAACTCACAGGATCAAACACTCACAAGGCCATTCAACTGGGCGTGGCGCTGTGGTCCTCCCCAAGGATGTCGGCGGCGGAGATGACGATGCGCGGGTCTGGGGTGGCCACGACCTGCTCGTCTTTGCCGGTGTAGTCGAACAGGTTCAGTACATGGCGCATCGCCTCCAAGCGGGCACGTCGTTTGTCGTTGCTCTTGATGACCGTCCAGGGGGAGGCCGCGGTGTCGGTGTGCAGGAACATGTCTTCCTTGGCCATGGTGTAGTCGTTCCACCTGTTCAGCGAGGCCAGGTCGATCGGCGACAGCTTCCAGCGCCGTACCGGGTCGACCTGGCGGATGACGAAGCGGGTGCGCTGCTCGGCGCGTGAGACCGAGAACCAGAGCTTGACCAGGTGCAGGCCCGAGTCGATCAGCATCTGCTCGAAGCGCGGGACCTGCCGCAGAAACTCCAGGTACTGCTCGGTCGTACAGAAGTTCATCACCCGCTCGACGCCGGCGCGGGTATACCAGGAGCGGTCGAACAAGATGATCTCCCCGGCGGCGGGCAGGTGAGCCACATAACGCTGGAAGTACCACTGCGAGCGTTCGCGCTCATTCGGTTTCTCCAGCGCTACGACCGTCGCGCCGCGCGGGTTGAGGTGCTCGGTGAAGCGCTTGATCGTGCCGCCCTTGCCGGCTGCGTCACGGCCCTCGAACAGAACGGCCAGCCGCCTCCCCGACCGCTTGATCCAGTACTGCAGTTTCAGCAACTCGATCTGCAGTAGCCGCTTGTCGCGTTCGTAGTCGGCGCGTGCCACCCGCTCGGGGTAGGGGTAACGTTCGCGCCAGGTGTCGACCGGGCGCCCGTCGGCGCGCACCAGCACCGGGTCCTCGTCCTCGGAGTCGTTCACCCACAACCCAGGGGTGGCGTCGAGCAGATCACAGCCACCATGGGTGAGTAGCGGCCGCTCGGCATGCCGGGCGGTCATTCGGCGAGTCTTACCCGGAGCTGGCATCGGTTTTCCGTACCCCTCTCCCACGCCGGGCCATAGCGACACGCGCGGCACAGCGGTGCCGAGGCGATTGCTCATCTGCCCGGCATCGGCCAACCACTCGCATGTCAACTCGATGTCATGAACGCGGGTCAGATTCAGGGTCGTAGGACGTTCCCCGGATGTCGAGGAGACCCATGTTCCGACGACTCGTCCTCACCGTCATGACCACGCTGGCGGTGCTGGCGGCGGTCGTTCCCCCGGCCGCCGCGCAGCCACCGGCTCCCACCACGGTCGCCCACCGCGGGGCGTCGGCGTACGCGCCGGAGAACACCGTCGCGGCCTTCGAGCTGGCGGACAAGCAGGGCGCCGACATGTTCGAGCTCGACGTCCAGGAGACCAAGGACCACGAGCTGGTCCTGATGCACGACACGACACTGGCCCGTACCACCAACGCCGAGAGACTGTTCCCCGGCCTGGCGCCCTGGAGGGTCGGCGACCTCACCCTCGCGCAGATCCGCAGGCTGGACGCGGGCTCGTGGTTCGACGCGAAGTACAAGGGCGAGCCGGTGCCCACGCTCGGAGAGACCCTGCGCGCGATGAGCGCGAGCCGGCTCGGCCTGCTGCTGGAGATCAAGGCGCCGGGGCTCTACCGGGGCATCGAGACCCGCGTCGCCGACGAGCTGCGACGCCACCCCTCGTGGCTGAGGCCCGGGCGGCTCGTCGTGCAGTCGTTCGACTGGAACTCGATGCGCACGTTCCACCGGGTCATGCCCCGGGTCCCGATCGGCCTGATCGGCACGCCCGCGATCGCCGACCTCCCGGGACTCGCGAGGTTCGCCGACCAGATCAACCCGCCCTACAACGAGCTCACCCCCGAGTACGTCAGGCGCGTCCACCGCCACCGCATGGAGGTCTTCACCTGGACCGTGGACGATCCGGCGATGATGCGGCGCGTGACCTCCTACCGGGTGGACGGCATCATCACCAACAAACCCGACCTGACGCCCTGAGGGGGCGGACCACCCACCCGGCTCCTCGTGACGACGAGCCCTCCGGCCGGGACTCCCCGGAGCCCCGGCCACGGGACGCCGACCGGCGGAAGGGCCGGGGAGATGTCTCCCGGTGTTCACCCCGGCCAGGTGACGACGGTGGCCGCCCTGTTGGAAGCATGAGCCCGCGAGACAGGAAACCACGACACTGGAGCACGCACGGTGACACCGACCAGCCCCGCCGCCGACGCCTCCGGCGGCACCTCCCTGCTGCGCGAGTTCCTCCGGTCCCCGCTGCTGACCGCCACGGTCGCTCCGAGCTCGCGATGGCTCGCCGCGCAGATGGTCGTGCCGATCCCCGAACGCGGAGAGCCGACGATCGTCGAGCTGGGACCGGGAACCGGCGCCTTCACCCGGGTCATCCAGGATCGCCTGGGCGGCAGGGGCCACCATCTGGCCATCGAGCTCAACCCGCGCCTGGCCGGGCTCCTCGGCCGTCGCTTCCCCGGGGTCGAGGTCGTGCACGCCAACGCGGTCGAGCTGCCCCGGTTGATGGCCGAGCGCGGCCTGTCCGCCGACGTCGTGGTCAGCGGCCTGCCCTGGGTCGCGTTCCGGCCGGTGGCGGGCGCCCGACTGCTGCCGCTGGTGGCCGGCTCCCTTTCCCGGGACGGGGTGTTCACCCAGTTCGCCTACCGCTGGACACGATGGGCGCCACCCGCGCGAGAACACCTCCATGATCTTCGCACGACCTTCGAGGAGGTCGTGCTCAGCCGGACGGTGTGGCGCAACCTGCCCCCCGCCCTGGTGTACCTCGCCCGCTGCCCCCGGCAACGGCGCGGAGAGGATGCCGACGAGCCGGTGACCGTTTCGACCTCCGTCTCCCGCCCAGGCCCTTCGCACCACTGGAGAGACGCGAGGCGGTCACAGGCCCAGGACTGAAGCCGCCGAATTGGGCCTGGAGAAACTCGCCCCTGGTGACCATTCAACCGACGTCCTGCTGCGCAATCCATTCCCATCACATGCGGGATATCGGAGCCCGCCTTTCGGTGACTCGCCGAAGCCGTGCAGGTCGGCTGGCCTCCAGTACAGGCATTGCGTTCATGCGAGGACGAACTGAACCGTGCCGGGATTGCTGGAGGCCTCTCGGCCGATGAGGCGGGCCTCGCCTCGAACGTGACGCGCACGTGACAGCCGTTCGCCCGCGCCGCCCGCACCGGTGCGGGCGGCGCTCACCGTCGAAGCCTGTCGGTGGAGATGTGCGCTCTCCGGCTCATCGAATCGATTGGCGAACAACGGGCCCGGCGGCGAGAAGGGTCTCGCCGCCGGGCCTCTCACCGCCGCCGTCGCCGCGAAGGCAGGCGCGGCCAGGTCCGCACGGAGTCCGGACCTTCCGCGTGCCGGCGGGGTCAGCTGCGCAGGGTCCATTTCTGGCTGGTCGTGCCGGTGCAGGACCACAGCTGGACCTTGGTCCCGTTGCCGGTCCCGAAGTTGCTCGCCTCCATGCACTTACCGGACTGCACGCCGGTGACGGTGCCGTCGGCGTTGACGTTCCACTGCTGGTTGGCCTGGCCGTTGCAGTCCCAGATGATCACCTGGGTGCCGTTGGCGGTGCCCTGCCCGTTGGCGTCCAGGCACTTGTTGCCGTACACCTGCAGCTGCTTGCCCGAGGTCTGGGTGAAGCGCTGGTTGGTGCCGGTGCCGCAGTCCCACAGCTGCACCTGGGTGCCGTTGGCGGTGGTCGAGTTCGGCACGTCCAGGCACCGGCCGGACTGACCACCCACGATCTGGACGCCCTGCTGCGGGTTGCCGCCGGCCGGCGCGTAGCCCGCGGCGGTGATGTTGGCCTGCACGGCGTTCTCGGTGGCCTCCGAAGGATAACCGGAGGTCAACACGCCCTCGAAGAAGGTGCCGCGGCCGGAGACGCTGTTGTCGCCGCCGATGCCGAGCAGGATGGCGCCCTCCTTCTTCATCGGGTGGTAGCCGTTGGGGCGCCGCCCGTCGAAGTAGGTCGTCAGGCCGCCCGACTGCGCGTTGCCGCCCCGGATCGCCCAGTGGTTCGGCTCACCCTTGACGATGGCCGTGACGAAACGGTGGTTGATCGGCGCGAGGTTGTTGTAGCCCGCGTTCACCCCGGAGAACAGCCCCCACTCCAGGTCGGCCATGATCCAGGGACCGGCCCCGGCCCCGTAGCCCCACTGTTTGTTGGCGCCGAAGTAGACGGTCTCCATGATGGCGGGGGCGTCGGCCTGGCCATCCGTCTGCGCGTTGCCGTAGTCGAAGCAGCACCACTGGTTGTAGTGCGTGCCGTCGACGACGGCGTAGATACCCTCGGGCTGGTCGCCGGTCGCCACACCGTTGGTGTTGTTGTTGCGGTAGCCGGTACCGGGTTCGATGCGGACGCCGTAGGCCTTCTGGCCGCCGATGGTGATCGGGGCCGCCTTCGCGTCGGCGAGGTTGTCCCATCCGCCGGGACCGGGACCGGGCCAGTAGCCGGGCGGAGCCTGGGTGAGGCGGTTGTTGCGGCCGGACTGGTCGTAGAGGATGGTGATGAGGCAGGTCGTGCCGGCGCAGAACGAGTCCTGTGCGGCGGCGTTGACGACTCCGCCCGCGCTCAGCACGCCGATGTCGCGGGTGGTGTTGTCCGAGGCGCGCCGCACCTGGTACAGCGGGCCGTTGTAGGCGCCGTACAGCGCCCGGGTGGTGCTGTGCGCGGCCACACACGGTGTCCCGCCCGCGGCGTAGATGTCACACGGGCCGGTGGTGGCGGCCTGGGCACTACCGCCGCCGGTCAGGCAGGCGGCGGCGACCAACGCGCTCGCGCCGGCCGCGAGCGTCCTTCCCAGGTTTGCGAGGGGCATGCTGCCTCCTTGCCTCTTGCCGGACCGCGCCCTTCGGATGCACGGGGTCGTCGTGCGACTTTCCGAGGGCGCGGCCCGTCGAAGAAACGAATTCCTTACAGATCCCGGTGGTCCCCGCCGGTCACCGGGTCAGCTTCTGGCCCATTTCTGGCTGCTCGTGCCGGTACAGGACCACAACTGCACCCTGGTTCCGTTGCCGGTCCCGAAGTTGCTCGCCTCCATGCACTTACCGGACTGCACGCCGGTGACGGTGCCGTCGGCGTTGACGTTCCACTGCTGGTTGGCCTGGCCGTTGCAGTCCCAGATGATCACCTGGGTGCCGTTGGCGGTGCCCTGCCCGTTGGCGTCCAGGCACTTGTTGCCGTACACCTGCAGCTGCTTGCCCGAGGTGTGGGTGAAGCGCTGGTTGGTGCCGGTGCCGCAGTCCCACAGCTGCAGCTGGGTACCGTTGGTGGTGGTCGAGTTCGGCACGTCCAGGCACCGGCCGGCGTTGAGGTTGCGCAACACCGACGTCGACCCGTTGCCGGGGTCGGAGGAGGGCGGCAGCAGCGTGATGGTGTAGGAGTCGTCGATGGCGGTGTGCGGCAGGTTGACCGTCGTGCCGTTGTCGGACAGGGTCACCACGGAGTTCTGGACGGTGACCGGAGCCGTGACGGCTCCGCCGCCGTTGTAGGGGATGCGCTCGGCGACGACCCTCACCTGGTTGTTCTCCACGATGCCGCTCGTGGTGTCCAGGCGCCGCAGGTTGACGGCGATGTTGCCGGTCGTGGTGCCGCCGCCGACCAGGATCTTGGCCGTCCCCGCCGCCTTGGTGGCGAACGCGTCGTACGAGGCGCTGGGGGTGACGGACGCGATCTGGCCGGTCTGCGAGCCGTAGAAGCGGTAGGCCCACCATTCGCCCTTCGGCTGGTACTGGCCCGCCGAGTTGCGGACGAGCAGGTTGCCGAGGTCGTTGTGCAGGTTTCCGCCGCCCGCCCAGTTGGCGCGCAGGCCGTCGGCGCCGGCCCGCTCCAGGCGTGCGATGTACCAGGACCCGTCGGCGGGGTTCTGCTCGTTGGACGCCCCGTACTCGTTGATCTGGTAGGGCCGCGGGTGCGGGATGCCGCGGGAGTTCAACGTGGTGTCGGCCGCCGCCACGTTGGCCACCGGGTCGCCCGGCAGCGAATGCCAGCTGATGATGTCGGGCACCACGTTGTTGGCCTTGACGTAGTCCAGGTACTGGTTCCAGAAGGCGTGGCCGGTGGAGGGCACGCACGCGCAGCTCGGCCCGACGATGAGATGCGCCGGGAACGCGGCCCGGATGCGCTGGTAGGTGCGTCGCCACAGCTCGAAGTACTGGGACTGGGGGCGGTTCCAGAACAGCGTGATGTTGGGCTCGTTCCACAGGTCCCACTGCACCGGGGCACCCGTCGCCCGCACGTCGTTGATCAGGCGGGTGAGGAAGTTGTCGTAGTCCGTCCAGTTGCCGTTGTCACCGGGAAAGCGCGAGATCGGGTAGCCGTCGGCGCCCCACAGGTCGTGGACGAGCAGGATGAACTCCCCGCCCAGTGACCGGGTGCGCAGCAACTGGGCGCGGGTGGCGTTCCACCGGCGGTCGTACTTGCCCGACACCCAGCCACCCGGGCTGTCGAGCTGTGCTCCACCGGCCCGCATGTACCGGAACTTCACGTCGTTGAAGAACTGGTCGGGCGGGCCCGACGCGTTCTCGGTCATGCCGTAGATCCAACCGGAGGCCCGGTAGGTCGGGGTACCGCCGCCGGCGGAGAAGTCGACGGCGATGGACTGGTCCGCGGCCTGGGCCGGCGTGGCGGACGTCACGACGGGGCCCGCGACGAGTACGCCGACGGCGAGAAAGGCTGCGATCGCGCGGCGGCTTCTGCGCCGCCTGCCGGGTGCGATGTCCACCCCTGGCTCCTCGGACGCGCGGGGGCGGGGCCGATGGGCAGGCAGCGATGGTGTGAGACGCCACAGCCGGGCTCGGCGGACGATGTCGCCAACGTTCATCTCGGACTCTCCTCACTCGTGGGTGCTGTGCGCACAGGTGAGTGGAATGGCTTCGTGGGGCTTTGTGGGGGGTGGCGCGAAAACCAGGATGTCCTGCGTTGAGTCGAATCGATTCGATTCGACCGCAGCCTAGATCTCACTGTCAGGGATGTCAATGACATGTGTTACGGAGGTAAACGCATGGTTTCGAGCGCCGTGGCAGGCGTGCGAGCGACCCGGACGGCGTCTGGTGTGAGCGACGGGAGGCTCCGGCAAGAGAGACGAATGGTTCCGTTGACGAAATAGGCCTACCTAAGATCCCGGTGAAGCAAGCTTGTTCGGGGGCCATGCAGCCTTCGCCACAGCGTTGATCTTTTGCCGTCCTCGCCTGGACGCCTATCGTCATCAAGGATCACAATCGCATCATGGCCGGCTCGTCCCTTCCGGTTCTGAAGGTTTCGGTCAGACAAGACCTGTCGCCCTGACCGCACGATGAGTATGAAACTTTCATTCCCCGCATGAGAGCTGCGCCTGCCCGCGGCGCCTGCCCGCGAGACCCGCGCCGGGAAAAGCCCTCCCTTCTGCCTGTCGAAACGCCGAGCCCGTCGCCACCGTCGACCGCGCATGATCATCGCCAGCGGCACGAGCCGTGACGGACGCGGAATACGCCGCCTTGACAGCGCAAGAGCGACTCCTACCCTGAGGTCCTCACGTGATCGAATCGATGCGCCCGCACACCGACAGGAGCCGGCGTGCCCCCAGCACACTGTCGCGGTGCCGACAGAGGGCCCGAGCTCGACCTGGTTCGGCTGTTCGCCGACGCGATCGGACGCGAGCGGCGGGGCTGACCGGAGACGAAAGGCAGATGAGTGAAACGCACGATCAGAGCGGTGCTGGCGGCCGTCGTCCTGTGCCTGGCCTCCGCCGGAGCCCTCGTCGGGCTACCGTCGGCGTCCGCTGCGGCCCTGACCCAGGTGACGAATTTCGGAACCAACCCGACGAACCTCAACATGTACGTCTACGTACCGGACAGCGTCGCGGCACAGCCCGCGCTGCTGGTGCTGATCCACTACTGCGGCGGGTCGGCCGGCGCGATCTTCAACGGCAACGGGCGCGACTACGTGACCGCGGCCGACAGGCACGGGTACGTCATCGTGGTGCCGGAGGCCACCCGCAGCGAGAAATGCTTTGACGTGTCCACCCCCGCCGCGCTGCGGCGTGACGGCGGCGGCGACTCCACCGGTGTCATGGCGATGGTCACCTGGGCGCGACAGCGCTACAACGTGGATCCGGGGCGGATCGTGGTCAGCGGGTTCTCCTCGGGGGCGATGATGACCAACGTGCTGGCCGCTCAGTATCCGGACGTGTTCGCCGCCGGTTCGGCGTTCTCCGGAGTTCCCGCGGGGTGTTTCGCGACCACGAACGGGTCGCTGTGGAACGGCCAGTGCTCGGGCGGGCAAGTGATCAAGACCGCGCAGCAGTGGGGTGACCTCGCCCGCTCGATGTATCCCGGATACACCGGCCGTCAGCCTCGGATGCAACTGTGGCACGGCAGCACGGACACGACGCTCCACTACAACAACTTCGGCGAAGAGATCAAGCAGTGGACGAACCTGCACGGGCTGAGCCAGACCCCGGCGTTCACCGACCGTCCGCAGTCGAACTGGACCCGGACCAGATACGGCGTCACCTCGGCCCAGGCCACGGTGGAGGGGATCAGCATCAGCGGGGTCGGCCACCAGCTGCCGATGAGCGGCCAGCTCGCCTATGCCATCACCTTCCTCGGCCTCGACAGCGGCGGCACTCCTTCTCCCTCGCCTTCGCCCTCGCCTTCTCCGTCGCCCTCGAGCGGCACGAGCAGCGCGCTGAAGGGCGTCGGATCGGGACGCTGCCTGGACGTGAGCGGCGCCTCGCAGGCCAACGGCGCACAGGCACAGATCTGGGACTGCAACGGGCAGCCCAACCAGCGGTGGACCTCGACCGCATCGGGTGAACTGCGGGTGTACGGCGGCAAGTGCCTGGACGTGAACGGAGGCGGGACCGCCGACGGCGCCGCGGTGATCATCTGGGACTGCAACGGCCAGAACAACCAGAAGTGGCGCCTGAACGCCGACAACAGCATCACCGCGGTCGGCAGCGGCAAGTGCCTGGACGTGTCCGGCTACGGCACCGCCAACGGCACCAAGGTGCACATCTGGAGCTGTCACGGCGGCACCAACCAGAAATGGACCCGAGCCTGACACCGTCCGCCCCGATCGAAGCCGCTACAGCGCGGGACTCCTCGATCTGCTCGCGGTGGTACGCGACCCGGTGGCCCGGGGTGTCGTTCTCGTCGACCATCAGGTCGGCGTCTTGAGGCTTGGCCGCTACCACGATCAGGATTGCGATCACGTTCCATGGGGCGCCGTGGATCCACGCCGATCCGCGTGGGACAGTCGGCATCCTCGCGTGGTTCGAACGGCAGGCGGAGGCCGGTCGGCCTCCGCCTGCCGTTCGGGTGCCGCGCCGAGAAGCGCGGCACCCGTCACGGTGGTGGTCAGGTGGTGGCGCCGGTCACCGTCGTGCCGGACTTGGTGAGGTAGTAGGTGATCTGCTTTCCGCCGCCGCCACCGAGCCGGCCCTGGCCCTGGGACGCGGCGAGGAGCCGACGCAGGCCGGGCTCGAACTCGCCACCACCCTCACGATCCGGGAGAGCACGACAAGACCGGTCGACGACCGGCCGACCGGGACGTGACCGCGTCGTCGTACGCGGAATCACAGGGCTCGGCGCCAACGCCCGCGCTGTCCCCGCCATGACTCCACCGCGCCGTACCGCCGCATGGACCCGCCGGCCTCCGCTCCGGTGACCGGCACCGCCCGGGCAGGGATCTGATCATGCGACTTCCGGCCGGGTTCAGAGGGTATCGAATCGATTCTCCTTGAGGAGTCACGATCCGACCAGGAAGAATGCCTTTCCGGTCGAGGAGATCCCAGGCGACCCATTGACGTGCATGCGACATCGTCCTAGGTTCAGTCGAACCGATTCGAACAATCGGTTCGACATCGAGCGGAAACAGGCGTGTGACGCCGGTCAACGGAGGCCGGAACCGTGCGAGCAACGAACTTCACCGTACCCACATCACCTGCCCCCGAAAGGACGGCCGGATCCATGGCGGCACCGAGATCAGCAGGATCGAGCAGGCGCACGCTCGGCGCGGGCCTGGCCCTCCTGGCCGCCGGCTGCCTGGCCGGTTGTTCGACCACCTCCTCCGAGGGCACGGCGGGCACCGCGGCGGCCTCCAGCCAGGCTGCGGGCGGCGGGGCGTACACCATCTGGGACCCTTACCCGCAGTACGACAAGACCTCCGACTGGGTGAAGCTGCTGGACACCTGCGGCTCCCAGGCGGGTGTGACGATCGAACGCACGGGCTACGACACCACCGACCTGACCAACAAGGCGCTGCTCGCCGCGCAGCAGGGCAACGCCCCCGACGTGCTCATCGTCGACAACCCGGTGGTGTCGACGCTCGCCGAGGCCGGCGTGCTGACCACGACCGCGGAGAACAAGCTCGACATCTCGGCGATCTCGCCCAACCTCATCGCGGCCGGGCAGAGCGGCGGCAACACCTACGGCGTCCCGATCGGGGCCAACACCCTGGCGCTCTACTACAACAAGGCGGTGCTCGACAAGGCGGGGGTGGACATCGCCTCGGTCAAGGACTGGGCGTCGCTGACCGCGGCCCTGGAGAAGGTCAAGGCGGCGGGCAAGAAGGGCATCACGTTCTCCGCCATCGGCACCGAAGAGGGCAGCTTCCAGTTCCTGCCCTGGTTCTGGGGTTCGGGCGCGCAGCTCACCAAGCTCGACTCCCCCCAGGGCGTGTCGGCGGTGGCGCTGTGGACCGACTGGCTGAAGAAGGGGCTCGCCCCGAACTCGGTCATCAACAACACCCAGACCACCAGCTGGCAGGAGTTCGCCACCGGCGACTACGCCTTCGCCGAGAACGGCACCTGGCAACTGGCCAACGCCAAGGAGGCCGGCTTCGAGTACGGCATCATCCCGGTGCCGGCCAAGGACGGCGGAACCGCCGCGGCGCCCACCGGCGGCGAGTTCGTCAGCGTCCCCGTCCAGCAGGACACGGCGCGCTACGCCACCTCCCAGAAGCTGGTGACGTGCCTGACCAGCACCGACAACTCCTTCGCCACGGCGACGGCGCTGTCGTACATCGCGCCCACCGACCAGGTCCAGGCCCGGCAGAGCACCGAGAATCCCGAGCTCGCGGTGTGGGTGGAGGCGGTCAAGGCGGCCAAGGGCCGTACCAGCGACGACCTCGGCACCAAGTACCCGAAGATCTCCGAACCGATGTGGGGCGCGGTGCAGGCGGCGCTGAGCGGGGCCAAGAACCCCGAGCAGGCGATGACCGACGCGCAGACCGCGGCGGCGAGCGCGATCCAGTAGGCCCGGACCATGAGTCGAATCGCCCAGGCACCCACCCGGCGTCCGGCCCCTGCCGGCGGTGGCCCCGTCCCGAACGGATCGGGCCGCCGGAAAGCGGCCCGATGGAGGTCGGATCGGTGGGTGGCATGGGGCTTCCTGGTACCGATCACCGTCTATCTACTGGTGTTCTACGCCTACCCGCTGTTCCGCAACGTGGAGCTGAGCCTGCGCGACTACACGGTGCGCTCGTTCGTCCAGGGCGACGCGCCCTTCACCGGGTTCGCCAACTACGTCGAGGTGCTCAAGGACGCCACGTTCGGGCCCGCGCTGTGGCAGACCGTGGTGTTCACGGTGGTGTCGCTGGCCTTCCAGTTCGCCGTCGGACTCGCCCTGGCCCTGTTCTTCGTCAGGAACTTCCCGCTGTCGGCGACGTTGCGCGCCCTGTTCCTGGTGCCGTGGCTGCTCCCGCTGATCGTGTCGTCCTCGACCTGGGCCTGGATGCTCAACAGCGACTCCGGTGTGGTCAACGCGGTGCTCGGCGCGTTCGGAGTCGGCCCGGTCAACTGGCTGACCTCGCCGGACTGGTCGCTGTGGTCGGTGATCGCCGCCAACATCTGGATCGGTGTCCCGTTCAACCTGGTGATCCTCTACTCCGGCCTCCAGTCGATCAGCCCGTCCGTCTACGAGGCCGCCGCCCTGGACGGCGCGTCGGGCTGGCAGCGGTTCTGGAGCGTGACCTTCCCCCTGCTGCGACCCGTCTCGGCGATCACGCTGCTGCTCGGGCTGGTCTACACGCTGAAGGTGTTCGACATCATCTGGATCATGACCAAGGGCGGGCCGAGCGGCTCCTCCACGACCCTGTCCACCTGGTCCTACCGGCTGGGTTTCGGGAACCTGGTGCCGTCCTTCGGCCCGGGAGCCGCGGTCGGGAACATCCTGATCGCGATGGCGCTGGTCTTCGGGCTTCTCTACATCCGCCTCCAGCGAAGGCAGGACCTCTCATGAGCACCCCGCGCCGCTGGTGGAAGACCGTGATCGGGCTCGCGCTGACCGGCGTGATGCTGTTCCCGGTCTACTGGATGATCAACGTGTCGTTCACCCGGGACCGCGACATGCGCAGGAGCCCGCCGTCGTGGTTCCCCGTACACGGAACCCTGGACGGCTACCGCGCGGTCCTCGACCAGCAGCTTCCCTACCTGGGCATCAGCCTGGTGGTCGGGCTGGGGACGGTGCTGCTGACCCTGGCGGTCGCGGCCCCGGCGGCGTACTCGCTGGCCAAGCTGCGCCCGCGCGGCGGCAGGGCCCTGAGCTTCGTGCTGCTGATCGCGCAGATGATCCCCGGCATCATCATGGCGATGGGCTTCTACGCCATGTTCCTCAACCTCGGCGTGCTCAACACGCTCCCCGGGCTGATCGTGGCCGACTCCACCCTCGCCGTCCCCTTCGCGGTGCTCATCCTCACCGCGTTCATGTCGGGCATCCCGCACGAACTCCTCCAGGCCGCCCGCGTGGACGGCGCCGGAGCCGTACGGGCCTTCTGGTCGATCGTCCTGCCCGTCAGCCGCAACGCGATCATCACGGTGTCGCTGTTCGCGTTCCTGTGGGCGTGGTCGGACTTCATCTTCGCCAGCACGCTCGACAGCGGAGGAGACCACCAGCCGATCACCCTGGGCATCTACCACTACATCGGCAACAACAACCAGCAGTGGAACGCGATCATGGCCACCGCCGTCGTCGCGTCGATACCCGCGGTCGTTCTCCTCGTCATCGCACAGCGCTACGTCACCGCCGGCGTGACCTCGGGCGCCGTCAAGGACTGACCGGGTCACCCTCCCACCGAAAGGATCGTCACTTCATGACCGCCGCCACAGGCCCGGTGTTCTCCCTGCGGGAAATCCCGTTCAGCTTCCGCGGGTCCTGGTTCGGCTTCTCACCGGTCATCGGCGAGAACACCTACGCCCAGGACGTCCACCTGGTCTCCCACCAGACCGGCATGCACCCGATCCTGCGGCTGGTCCCCACCGCCGGCAGCGTCGTCACCGCCACCCCGCACCGGCTCACCTGGGACTGCGACCCCGGGCGGATCGACCTCGCCTACGAGAACACCGACACCGTGCGGGTGCGCGGACGCGGAGTCGACCTGCGACTGCTGGCCGCCGACCCGGTCCTGACGCCGTTCAGCGGCCCCTACTTCTTCCAGGACCCCCGGGACGGGTCCGCGGTCTTCACCGTCTACCAGACCGGGCGCCGCTACCGCGTCACGCTCCTGGCCGGGCGGATCAGCGAACACCTGGGCGCGCAGGAGCTCGGCACCACCGAGCGGGGCGTCGTGGTCACCGGGGACGGGGACACGTGGGAGATCGCCGTCGAGGAGTTCGAGACCGCCCGCGCCCCGTACACGAGCGAGCACGACTTCGAGCAGGTGGCCGGCGCGGCCCGGCGCGACTACGAGGAGTACCTCGGCACCGTGGCACCCTGGCGGGACGACCGGACACCCGCCGCCGAACTCGCCGTCTACGTGCTGTGGTCGGCCACCGTACGCGCGACGGGGTTCGTCACCCGTCCGGCGGTGCTGATGTCCAAGCACTGGATGGACAAGGTGTGGAGCTGGGACCACTGCTTCAACGCGATCGCCCTCGCCGAGGGTCTGCCCTCGCTGGCGTGGGACCAGTTCCGGCTGCCCTTCGACCACCAGGAGGCCACCGGCGCGCTGCCCGACTCGATCACCCACTCCGAGATCCTGTACAACTTCGTCAAGCCGCCCATCCACGGCTGGGTCCTGCGGCATCTCCCGCCGGTGTCGGGAGAGGAACGAGCCGACGTCTACCGCCTGCTGGAACGGTGGACCACCTTCTGGCTCACCGCCCGGCGCGTGCCCGGACACGAACTGGCCCACTACCAGCACGGCAACGACAGCGGATGGGACAACGCGACCACGTTCGCGCCCGAACGCGTCGTCGAGACGGCCGACCTGGCGTCGTTCCTGATCCTCCAGATGCGCACGCTCGCCCGCCTGGCCGGCGAACTCTCCCTGCCCGGCGAGGCGGCCCGCTGGTCGCAGGCGGCCGACCGGATGGCCGAGGCGATGCTCGCCCGGCTGTGGCGCGGCGACCGGTTCGTCACCCGGAGCGCGGGCTCGGAGGAGACCTGGACCAGCAGCAGCCTGCTCGACCTCATGCCGATCGTGCTGGGCGAGGAACTGCCCCAGCACGTCCAGACGGCCCTGGCCTCCCGGATCAAGACCCACCTGACCGAATACGGACTCGCCACCGAACTGCCGACCTCACCGCATTACCAGGACGACGGCTACTGGCGCGGCCCGATCTGGGCCCCTTCGACGGTCCTGATCGAGGACGGCCTCCGCCGGGCCGGCCAGACCGTCCTCGCCGACGAGGTCAGCTCCCGGTTCCGCGCCCTGTGCGAGAAGTCGGGATTCGCGGAGAACTTCGACGCCCGCACCGGGACGGGGCTGCGCGATCGCGCCTACACCTGGACGGCCAGCGCGTATCTCATCCTGGCCGCCGCCCACATCCGCCGGGCGCCGTGAACCACATGCACCCGCCCGGCCGCGGCGGCCGCTCCCGTCCGGCGGGGACGCCCCCTGGAGCCGGTCGCCGAGGGGGCGGACCGGCTCCAGGGTCGCGTCACATCGTGGTCATCCCCGGGTCCACTTCTGGTTGGTGCCGCCGTGGCAGCTCCAGATGTGCACCTTGGTGCCGTTGGCGGTGCCGTAGCCGGACACGTCCAGGCACTTGCCGCTGCCGACCGCGGTGATGCTGTTGTCGGCGTTCAGGCGCCACTTCTGGTTGTTCTGGCCGTTGCAGTCCCAGATGATCACCGCGGCGCCGTCGGCGGTCCCGCCTCCGTTCACGTCCAGGCACTTGTTGCCGTACACCCGCAGCTCACCCGATGCGGTCGAGGTCCACTGCTGGTTGGGCCGCCCGTTGCAGTCCCAGATGTTCACCGCGGCGCCGTTGGCCTGCGAGGCGCCGGAGACGTCCAGGCACCGGCCCGACGCCACGCCCCGCAACGCGCTCGTGTTGGCGGTCGGGGTGGGGGTCGGAGTCGGGGTCGGGGTCGGGGTCACGCCGCCCAGTTCCTTGATGCGGATGTTGCGGTACGCCACCACGTCGGGGGACCCGTGATTCTGGATGCCGATGTAGCCCTGCTGCAGCGAGCGGGCCGGGTCGGTGTTGGTGAAGTCGTTGATCTTCGTGCCGTTCAGGAACACCTGCAGCCGCTCACCCTCCACCAGCAGCTCGTAGGTGTTCCACTGGCCCGGCGGGTTCAGCGCCGCGTCGCGTGCGGCGATGTCCGCCGCCTTGAACCCGTAGACCGCCCCGGTCGTCTTGTCCGCGCTGTCGGTCGCGTCGATCTGCACCTCGTGCCCGGTGTTGAGCGCCGTGTTCGGGTCGGTGGTGGCCGGGAACCCGACGATCACCCCGGAGTTGGAGTCGCCGTTCAGCCTCCAGTCGAGCTTGAGCGAGTACGACCCGAACTCCTTGGCGTTGTACCAGAGCATGCCCATGCCGCCCTGGGAGGTCAGCGTGGCGGAGCTGTTGGTGAACGACCCCGGCCCGGCCTGCGACCAGCCCGTCGTCGACCCGTTGTACAACGTCGTGTAGCCGGTCTCCGGACGGCAGTCGGCGTTGGTCGCCTTGGCCGCGTACCGGATCCCGCCCAGCAGCAGCGTGCGGAAGTTCGAGTCCGCGTACGACGCCTGGGTGTGCCCCAGGCCGGTGTAGAACGAGCGGCCGGACGCCATCGGACGGCACCAGGTGATCGGGTGGTCGCCCATGCCGCCGCCGCTGTAGGTGCTCTCGTCCAGGTTCTGCAGGACCCGCACGTTCGGGCGGGGGTTGCTCCGGAAGCTGTACCACTCGTCGGTCCGCGTCCAGGTCGTCCCCAGGTGAGCGGTCGCGGCGTGCGCCCGGTCCTCGTTGCGCACGGTGGCCTGCTGGATCGCCGGGTGGCTGTTGAACCAGGCGCCCACCAGCTGCCCGTAGTACGGCCAGTTGTACTCGGTGTCGGCGGCCGAGTGCACGCCCACGTAACCGCCGCCGCCGTCCACGTACGACTGGAAGGCGGACTGCTGGCTGTCGTTCAGCACGTCACCGGTGGTGTTGAGGAACACCACCGCCTTGTACCGGGAGAGGTTGGACGTGCTGAAGGCGCCGGCGTCCTCGGTGGCGGTGACGGTGAAGTCGTTGGCGGCCCCCAGGTCGCGGATGGTCTGGATCCCGACGGGGATCGCGTCGTGCCGGAACCCGGCCGTCTTGGAGAAGACCAGCACCTCGAAGGCGGCGGCCTGGGCGGGAAGCGCGGAGATCACGGTCGTGGCGGCGGCGGCGCTGAGCGCCAGCGCGGCCACCGACAGGCGTCGCAGCACGGAGGTCCTCCGGCCGCCACCCCCGTTGCGCCCGAGCGCGGCGGGGATCAGATGTCGAAGCATGGGTGTCCTTCCGTCGTGGCGCCCGGCGCGGCCCTTCCGGCGATGAGCCGGGCCGCTCCGGGCGCCACATCGATGACGTGCTCGTGGTGTGGTCGAGGTCGCGTGCTGTGGCGGATCGCCTCAGACGCGGGTCCACTTCTGGTTGTTGGCGCCCAGGCAGGTCCAGATGTACACCCTGGTGCCGTTGGCGGTGCCGCTGCCGGACACGTCCAGGCACTTGCCGCTGCCGACCGCGGTGATGGTGCCGTCGGAGTTGAAGCGCCACTTCTGGTTGTTCTGGCCGTTGCAGTCCCAGATGAGCACCGCGGTGCCGTCGGCGGTCCCGGCCCCGCTCACATCCAGGCACTTGTTGCCGTAGACCCGCAGCTCACCCGAGCTGTTGGAGGTCCACCGCTGGTTGGCCTGCCCGTTGCAGTCCCAGATGTTCACCGTGGCGCCGTTGGCCTGCGAGGCGCCGGAGACGTCCAGGCACCGGTTCGACCCCACTCCCCGCAACGCGCTCGTGTCACCGGAAGGCGTCGGCGTCGGCGACGGTGTCGGCGACGTGCCGGTGCCGAAGGTGAAGGCGTCCAGGTCGAACAGGTAGCCCTGGCCGGTCGCGCCGCGGAAGACGAGGTACAGCGTCGTGGCGCCGGACGGCGCGCCGCCGAGGTTCGCCGAGACGTCGGCAAAGGTCTCCCAGCTACCGGTGCTCGTGACGTTCACCGTTCCCAGCAGCGTGCCCGTGGCCGAGCCCGCCCGGACCTCGATCCGGCCGCCCACGCCCGCCGAGGACACCCGCGCGGTGAACCTGTTGGCGTTGCTCAGGTTGTACGGCGTGAAGGAGATCCAGTCGCCGTCGTCGACGAAGCCCACGGTCTTGCCGCCCTCGGCGCTGGCGTGGTCGGCCGTCTGCACGCCCTGCTGGGCGCCGAAGTGCTCGCCCTGCCGGTGCCGTGGCTGCAGCGTCCGGCTGCTGGTGGAGGTGAGGCCGCCCGCGTCGGTGTAGGAGGCCACGAAGACGCCGTAGATGTTCGCCGCGGTGTCGTGCTCGCCGTCGACCGGCACCGCGATGGAGCCGCTGCAGCCGGTCTTGGAGGTGATCTCGTGGGCATGGCTGTCATGGCCGAGCGAGTAGGTCACCGTCACTCTCGAACAGTCGATCGTGCCGTCCTCCGGATCGCTCACGGTGACCTGGAACGGCACCGTGTCACCGAAGGAGAACAGCTGGCCGTTGCCGGGGGTCGTGAGCGTCACGGCCGGGGCCGTGTTGCCGACGGACACGGCGACGCTCGCGCCTCCGGGCAGCCCCTGCGGGTCGCGGACGGTGAGCGTGGCGGTGTACGAGCCGTTGGTGGAGTAGGTCTTGGTCGGGTTGGCGGCGGTGGAGGTGGTGCCGTCGCCGAAGTTCCACGAGTACGACAGCGCGCCGCCCTCAGGGTCGGAACTGCCCGCCGAGGAGAAGTTCACCGTCAGCGGGGCCGGTCCCGAGGTCTTGTCGGCCGAGGCCTTGGCGATCGGGTTGCGGTTGGCGGCCTGGCCGATGTACTCGATCCGGTAGAGCGCCTGGTTGTTGCTTCCGGTGCCGTAGTCCAGCACGTACAACGCCCCGTCGGGGCCGAAGGCCATGTCCATCACCTGCGTGCCCGACCAGGGGAACGCGGAGATCTCCCCGTAGCCGCCGTCGCTCCTCACCTCGATGGCCTTGATCCAGCGGCGGCCGTACTCGCCGGCGAAGAACCGTCCGTCGAGAACCTGGGGGAACTTGACGCTGGAGTTCAGGTTCGCGTCGAACCGGTAGACCGGGCCGCCCATCGGCGACTCCGAGCCGCTGCCGAACTCCGGCGGCGAGCCGGAGTCACCGGCGTACTTGATCCACGCCGGCTTGGCCGGGGGCAGCGTGGTCAGGCCGGTGTTGCGGAAGGAGTTGTTGGTCGGGCCCCCCGCGCAGTTGTACTTCGGGCCGGTGCTGTTGGAGGCGAAGTTCCACTCGTTGTAGGTCTCGTTGGTGGTGTTGGAACCCGTGCAGTACGGCCAGCCGTAGTTGCCGGCGGCGGTGATGCGGTTGAACTCCACCTGCCCGCTCGGTCCCCGGCTGGAGTTGGTCGACCCCGAGTCCGGCCCGTAGTCGCCCAGGTAGACGACGCCGGTCGCCTTGTCGACGCTCATCCGGAACGGGTTGCGGAGACCCATCGCGTAGATCTCCGGCCGCGTCCTCGCCGTCCCCTGCGCGAACAGGTTGCCGCTGGGGATCGTGTAGGTGCCGTCCGCCTGCGGCTTGATCCGCAGGAGCTTGCCGCGCAGGTCGTTGGTGTTGCCGGCCGAGCGCTGGGCGTCGTACTGGGGATTGCGGTTGGTCCGCTCGTCCAGCGGGGAGTAGCCGGCCGACTCGAAGGGGTTGGTGTCGTCGCCGGTGGTCAGGTACAGGTTGCCCTGCGCGTCGAAGTCGAGGTCACCGCCCGCGTGACAGCACTGGCCGCGGTCGTTGGCGACCCGCAGGACCACCTTCTCGCTGGCCGTGTCGAGCGTCTCATCCGATTTGAGGGTGAACCGCGACAGGTAGAACTCGCCCTTCCACTGGTCGAACTGCGCCTGGGTGCCGGTGGCCGGGGCGTCGCCGGTCGGCGTGCTCAGCCGTGGGGAGTAGTACAGCCAGACGTGCCGGTTCGTGGCGAAGTTCGGGTCGACCGCCACCCCCTGGAGGCCCTCCTCGTCGTGGGCGTAGACGTTGAGCCTGGCGGCCACCTTCGTGTTGCCGTTGACGTCGGTCACGCGCAACGTGCCGTCGCGGGCCGTGTGGAGGACCGATCGGTTCGGCAGCACGGCCAGTGACATCGCCTCGCCCAGTTCGCCGCCGCCCGTCGCGAGCGGCACCTGCTGGTAGTCGGACGCCGGGATGTTCAGCGCGAGCGCCTGGGATTGCGCACCCGCCCCACCGGCGCCGGATGACGACGCGTGCAGGGCGGGGGTGGCCGCGAGGGTGGAGGTGACCGGGGCGACGAGGGTGAACGCCGCGGCCAGCGCCGCGGAGATGATACCGGTCAGGACCGGTCTGCGCCCCTTGGCGGGCGAAGGTGGTTGCACAGTGGTTCCTTCGGGGGTGGGGGGTGGGTCAGGTCACGCCCTCCTCAGGTGGGTGACACCCTCCCGAGGAGGAGACCGTCGTCGAACGGGGAGGTGTACGACGACGGCTGTGCGGATCCGGCTACGAGGGCGGCCGGATCATGCCGCTCCGCGGCATGACGACCGTGACGGGTGGGCCGGTGGAGGCGATCTCCTGGTCATCACGACGCCGACGGGGACGGCCACGCCGGATCGGGGCCGACCTCGTCCGCGGAACTCGTCCGCGGAGCTCGTTCGATCGGGCACGTGCTTCTCCCAGGATGGCGTGCCTCGCCGGTGACACCACGAAAGAGGGCGTGGTGCGGCAAGGCGGTGGATGTCGACATGGCCGACCACGACATGGAGGGCCGCGAAGCGCCTCCACGTCCCGCTCGGGTGATCCGGCCAGGGAGGTACCGGAAGGAGCACCCGGGACCTCACTACCAATTACGTTCCGACCGCTTATGCCCGTCAAGGCCTTAAGCCTACTTATTTCACAATATGCACACCGAGATTCTGGCCGCGGTGAGCCGCTTTTCGCTTTCACCTGCGACGATGTCCGCCATGTTGCCGTCCGCACCGAAACCTCCCGCATGAAACGTTCATATGTGTCGTACTGATCCGGAACCGCCTGATCCGCCGTGAAGACGACCTCGACGACCACCGCGGCGAGATCCGGCGGCGGCGAGGCCTGCTCCCCCTGCGCCAACCCCGGCACAGGCGCTGGATCTCCGCCTTGGCGCCGACGTCGACGACCGGCCCGGAGTGGGCCGCGCGGAGCTCCTTTCCTCCACGGGCGACGGGCCCGCCCCGCGGTCGGGGGCGGGCCCGGCCCGGCTCAGTACTGGCGGGTGGGCAGGGCTTCCTTGGCCTGCTCCTGGGTGAAGGTGGTCTCCTCGGTCACCACCCGA
>NZ_JBPXMB010000035.1:0-83221 GCF_051918945.1 Streptosporangium sp. LJ11 | reverse complement strand
AGCCCGTGCGGCCAGTGCTCGATCCGCGCGATCTCCTCCTCGCTCAGCCCCACCGGGACGAACTGCACCAGCGTGCTCTGCTCCCCGGCCACACCCAGCGCGCCATAGGTGGCGTCGACCAGCCTGGTGGCGGTCTCCACGATCCGGCGCAGCACGGTCTCCAGGTCCAGGTCACTGCCCACCGCGACCACGGCCTCCAGCAGCGCGTGCACCCGGTCGCGGGTGGCCAGCACCGCCTCCAGACGCCCCTGCAACTCCGACAGCAACTCGTCCAGCCGCATGTTCGGGATCAGGGAACGCGGCTCCTTTTCCATCATGCGGCGAAGTCTCGCATCCGACGGCGCCGACGCCCACTCCGCGCCGGAGATCGTCTACGTCAGCCCCGCCGCTCGCCACCGTGGTGTCGGCTCCGCTCGTGCGGCGGGAGCAACCGCACGGTGTCGTGAAAGCCCTGCTCGACCCCGTCGGCCCGATAGCCGCGTCCGTATATGGGTGTTTTCAGGTGTTTTATCCTTAAATGCGACGAATAGGAACTACGAACGGCTGCTCCGTGAACCCCGACCTCTTCGACCTGCTGACAGGCAGCCACCTGCGCCTCGTCGGCACCCCGCTGGCAGGTCCCGAGACCACGGCGCGCTGGCTGTACGAGGACGCGCCCTTCGGCGTGCTCGCGCATGACGCGGCGGACGACCCCCGCTTCACCTACGCGAACGTCACCGCCCAGCGATGCTTCGAGTACGACCACGGGGAGTTCGTCGGCCTGCCCTCCCGTCTCTCGGCGGAGCCTGACCGCCGCGAGGACCGCCGGCGACTCCTGGACGCCGTGCATCGGGACGGCTTCGCGACGGGCTACCGGGGACAGCGCATCGCCAAGTCCGGCCGCCGGTTCTGGATCGAGGACGTGACGATGTGGAACCTGGTGGACGGCGACGGCGTACTCGTGGGCCAGGCTGCGACCTTCCAGCGCTGGCGAGACGCCTGACATCCGGTACGGCGAAACCGGGCGAAGACCGAACCGAACGGGTGCCGGCCCGGGCGCTGGAAGCCGGGCCACCCGCCTCACGGGTGACCAATGATGCTCGAGTGATAGTGATCCCAGCCGTGAAATGTGAAGATTGCAGTCGTTTGTCCCCGAGCGATAGGTGAAAGCATGACAGGCGATCGCGCGCGCAGAGCTCTGGTGGTCCGGGGCGGCTGGGAAGGGCACGATCCGGTGGCCGCCACCGAACTCTTCGTTCCCTTTCTCCAGGAGCACGGGTTCGAGGTGCATCGGGCGGACTCCCCCGCGCCGTACGCCGACCCCGCGTTCATGTCCGGTGTCGACCTCATCGTGCAGTGCTACACCATGGGCACGATCGAGCCGGCCGAGATGCGCGGGCTCGAGGCCGCGATCCGCGCCGGTACCGGAATGGCCGGCTGGCACGGCGGCATCGCCGACGCCTTCCGCGGCTGCTCCGAATACCTGCACCTCATCGGCGGGCAGTTCGCCTGCCACCCCGGCAAGGACCCGGCCGAGCAGGACGGCTCGCAGGCCGACAACTTCATCCCGTACACCGTCACCATGCTGCCCGAGGCCGCGACCCACCCGATCACCGCGGGCATCGCCGACTTCGACCTCGTCACCGAGCAGTACTGGGTGCTGACCGACGAGTACATCGACGTGCTGGCCACCACGACCCAGAAGGTTCGCCCTTGGGACCCCTGGCACAGGGAGGTCACCTCGCCGGCGATCTGGACCCGCGGCTGGGGCGACGGAAAGATCTTCGTCGCGACGCCCGGACACGACCTCGGCGTCCTGCGCGACCACAGCGTGCGCACCGTCATCGAAAGGGGGATGCTGTGGGCCGGCCGGTGAACGTCGGCGTCGTCGGGTGCGGGTTCATCTTCGGCCAGTACGTCCGGAGCATCGAATGGCTGCCGGAGCTGCGACTCGTCGCCGTGGCCGATCTCGACCCCGAACGGGCGAGAGAGGCGGTGCGGGGATATCCGGAGGTCGAGGTGCTGAGCGTGGCGGAGCTCATGGCAGATCCGCGCGTCGACATCGTGCTGAACCTGACCATTCCCGCCGCGCACGCCGAGATCACACTGCAGGCCGTCGCGTCCGGCAAGGACGTCTACTCGGAAAAGCCCCTCGCCGCGACCACCACCGACGCCGCGCGGGTGCTGCGCGCGGCCGCCGAGGCCGGAGTACGGGTGGGCTGCGCACCGGACACCGTGCTCGGCACCGGCACGCAGACCGCGCGCAAGGCGATCGACGACGGCCTGATCGGCAGGCCGGTCGCGGCGACCGCGACCATGCTGACGCCCGGCCACGAGCGCTGGCACCCCAACCCCGACTTCTACTACGCCCCCGGCGGCGGTCCGCTCATGGACATGGGCCCGTACTACATCACCAGCCTGGTCACGCTGCTCGGGCCGGTGACGACGGTCATCGGCGCCGCCAGCCGCACCCGGGCCAGGCGGACCATCGGCACCGGCCCCCGTCTCGGCGAGGAGATCCCCGTCGCCGTCGACACCCACGTCACCGGCGTGCTGGTCCACGCGTCGGGGGCGCTGTCAACGCTGGTGATGGGCTTCGAGGGAGCGGCCACCGGTGCGCCCCCCATCGAGGTGCACGGGGAACGAGGCTCGCTCTCCGTCCCCGACCCGAACCACTTCGACGGCCCCGTGCTGCTGGCGAGGATGGGCGAAGAAGGCTGGGAGCCCCTCCCCGCCACGGCCGGCCACGTCGGGGCCGGGCGCGGCGTGGGCCTCGCCGATCTCGCCACGACCCCGGCGGGCCAAGAGTCCCGCGCGGGCGGAACGCTGGCGTACCACGTGCTCGACATCATGGAGTCCCTGCTGTCCTCGGCGCACTCCAGAACGGCGGTGACCGTCACCAGCACCTGCGAGCGGCCCCAGCCCGTGGCCTTCCGCCCAGCCCTGCGATGAGCCGCACGCCTTGACGGCGCCATCCGCACGTGGATCGCATCGATGGATGTCACCGGGTGGCGGGATCGAGTGGCCGGCCCTGCCACTCGATCCCCTCCGGGACCGTGGCTCCGGCGTCTTCAGGATCGGTATCCGACCACGATCGGGCGAAGCTGTTGTTCCGCACTCTCCAACCGGGTGAGACAGGTCGCATGACAGAGACGTCAGCGGCCGAAAACCCCCTTCCACGGATCGCCGATCGGCAGACCCGGCAGACGAGGATCGACGAGCTCCGGGTCAGGGGAAGGCCCGCACCAGAGCCCTGACCGGCGAACGGTCGGTACAGGCGAGGCACGACAAGCTTTGGACAAGCCGGCGTGGCTAGCGTGCACCGTAGCCAAGTCGGGAGTTGCCATGCCTTCCTCGGTGTCAGCCGGTCCGCGAATTCGTTTGGACAGGAGAGATGGCGGCTCTTTCCAAATCGCATGCGGAGTGTTGATCGCGTTGAGTGGCGCGCTGACGGCCTTCGCCTTCAACGTGATCTATGCGGAGGGCTGGATTGATCTGGAGGTTTACCGGGAAGGCGGAGCGGCGGTACTGCGGCGTACCTCCGTCTATGACTTTGCCATAGGTGAAAGGTGGATGAAGTTCACCTATTCACCGTTCGCGGCAATGCTGTTCACGCCTCTCGCCTTGGTCCGAATGGAGATCGCCGTCGCCCTCTGGGTGCTGGTCTCCATACTCGCCCTTGAGGCGGTGATATGGATTCTCATCGGCCGCGCTGCGGTGAGGCGCAATAGTCGCCGGGCAACTCACGCTTTGTTGGTCGTTATCGCGATACTTCCCTTGTACCCGGTAACGCTAACGCTGTGGAACGGGCAAATAGGTATTATTCTGCTACTGGCGATAGTCGTGGACCTGACGCACGGCAAAGAGAAGTGGCGCGGCATAGGAACGGGCATTGCCGCCGGCATCAAACTCACCCCGCTGATATTCATCCCCTATCTTCTCATCACGCGTCGTTTCCGGGCCGCCCTGATGACTGGCCTTGGTTTTCTCGGCACAGTAGCCCTCGGATTCCTGCTGCTGCCGGCCGATTCGCGTGATTACTGGGGCGGCGCGTTTTTCGACACGCAACGGGTGGTCACCGAGCAGGGCGCGAATTTTTTCAATCAATCGCTTCGCGGCATGCTTATGCTCATGCCCGGCTCTTGGCCCACCGTGCCTCTCTGGCTCGCCCTGTGTGCGGTAGTCGGCACGGGTGGTCTTTTAGTCGCCGCATGGACCGCGAAGAAGGCGGGCGAGCTAGCCGGAATAACTGCCTGCGCCATCGTGGGACTGCTTGTTTCTCCCGTTTCTTGGCCGCACCATTGGGTCTGGTGCATACCGCTCTTGGTGCTCTGGGGACAACGCGCTCAGCGCTTGGACGCTACGTTCGAGAAGGTGGGCGTGGGGTTCTTGTGGTTCATCTTCTTGCTGCCTGGATATATCGCCCTGGCGATACTTATAATATATCCGTCCCACGCCGGAATGTGGCTGATGTTGCTGACGGGTAGTTATGTGCTCAGCGGATTGTCGACATTGCTGGCGCTTGCGATTTATTTTGGCCGGGGCGATCGGCGGCAGAGACGACGCGGGCCAGGCGACGGCTAGGGACCTTCAACGGTCAGGGTCGTACGGCCTGACCTCGGTGTGAGCCGGCAGCTGGTCGTCGCGAAAACACCTGAAGTGCATGAGGTGTCCCGATAGCGGTGGCTTGACCTGCAGCGCCTTTCCTCATCGCCCAACCACGGCTGTCTTCGGCAAACGCAGCATGAGGCGGTTCGGAGCCTCCCGCAGGGCGACTCCGAAGGACCGAACCTTCGTCGTCCGAGCAGCATCGCTCCAGATCAGGGGTTGACCTTGCCCCAAGGGCAGGGTTCGAGCATTTGCGTATGAACATGAGCTCGAACCCAGGAGATGAGATGCCACACGAGGCGCTGGCGGAGTTCGTCGAGGTGACGGCCACGAAGTTCGGCATTCCCGGTGTCGCGGTCGGGGTATGGGCCGAGGGCCGGGAGGTTTACGCGTGTCACGGGGTGACGAGCGTCGACAACCCGCTGCCGGTCGACCGGGACACGCTGTTCGTGCTGGGCTCGGTCACCAAGACCTACACCGCGACCGCGCTGATGCGCCTGGTCGCGCAGGGACGGGTCGAGCTGCGGGCGCCGGTGCGCCGCTACGTTCCCGAACTCGTGCTCGCCGACGAGCGGGCCGCGGCGCAGATCACCGTGATGAACCTGCTCAATCACACCGCGGGCCTGGACTGGGGGGTCATCGTCGACACCGGCGAGGGAGACGACGCGCTGGCCGGGTACGTGGCGAAGATGGCCGGTCTGGACCTGATCGGCCGGCCCGGTGATCGGGCCTCCTACAGCCAGGCGGGCTACAACCTGGCCGGGCGGGTCATCGAGAAGGTCACCGGATTGGCCTACGAGCGGGCCGTGGCCTCGCTCGTCTTGGAGCCGCTGGGGTTGGCGAGCAGCTTCTTCGCGCCCGCCGAGGTGATGACCCGGCGGTTCGCCGTGGGGCACGAGCGCGGCCGGGACGGCGCGCTGTCGGTCGCGCGGCCGTGGAAGCACTGGCGCGCCGACAACCCCGGCGGGGGCCTGGCCTCCTCGGTGGCCGACCAGCTGCGGTGGGCGCGCTTCCATCTCGGTGACGGCCGCGCGCAGAGCGGTGCCCGCCTGCTGCCCGCCGAGGCGCTGCGGCGGATGAGGGAGGCGACGGTCGCGTTGCGCGCCAGCTCGCTCGGTGACGCCCTGGGCGTCGGCTGGTTCCTGCGCGAGGTGGACGGCGTGCGCACCGCCGGGCACGGCGGGTCGGCCAACGGCCAGTTCGCCGAGCTCCTCACCGTGCCCGAACGCGGCTTCGCCGTCGTCGCGGTGTCCAACGCCGGCCCGGACGAGGGTCTCGCCTTCAACCGAGCCGTCGTGCGCTGGGCGCTTGCGCACCATCTCGGGGTGGTCGACCGGGACCCCGAGCCGCTCCCCTACGACGACGCCCGGGCCCGGGAGATCGCCGGGAGGTACGAGAACGAGATGATGACGCTCACCATCGCCACGGACGGAGCCGGGCTGACGATCGAATGCGGGATCAAGCCGGAGGTCCGTGCGGCGATGGACACCGAACTGCCCCCGGACCTCCCACCGGCCGCGGTCGGCCTGCTGCCCGGCGACACCGACGAATACATCGTCACCGGCGGCGGGCTGGAGGGGCAGCGCGGCTTCTTCACCCGCGACGCCGGCGGCGCGGTCGTGGGAGTCGACCTCGCCGGCCGGCTGGCCAACCGGATCGCGCCGATCCGCGAGTGAAGCCCCGTGGCCGCTCCCGCGCGGGTTCACCCGCGTCGGTGGTGTGCACACGGGCTCCTCCGCGGGCTTTGAGGCCGTGTTCCGCCACGGTACCCGCTGCCATGATGAATGCCCCGGACGGCGAGTCGCTCGAAGGAGACCGAAGCATATGATCACCATCGGCCGGCTCGCCGACTACGCGGGCGTGACGATCAAGGCCGTCCGTCACTACCACCAGCGCGGCCTGCTCGCCGAGCCACCGCGCGACTCGTCGGGCTATCGGCGCTACGACGTCCAGCACGCCATAGACCTGATCAAGATCAAGACGCTCGCCGGGGCCGGTGTGCCGCTCGCGCGCATCAGGGAGTTGCTCGCCGCCGATCCCGACCGGTTCGCCGCGGCGATCGCCGACATCGACCGCAACCTGCGGGAACGGGCCGAGGAACTCCTGCGCACCCGCGGGCGGATCGCCCAGCTCGGCGCCGGTGACCGGCTGTTCGTCTCCGCCGAGGTCGCCGACTATCTCGACCGGTTGCACGAGCTCGGCGTGAGCCGGCGCATGGTGCAGATGGAACGCGACGGCTGGATCCTGGCGCAGTCGCTCTCGCCGGACGAGGCGGCCGGCTGGATCGCCGACAAGCGCGACGCGATCGGCGATCCGGAGTTCCGCGCCATCTACCTCGACCACGACGCGGCGTTCGACTGGTCCCCGGAGGATCCGCGCCTTCACACGCTGGCCGACCGCACGTGGCGGTGGCTCGCCAACCGGCACGGCGGGTCCGAGAGCGCGAAGGGGCCGGTCCAGGACTCGGCCATCGCCCGGCTGGTCGCCACGTCGGTCGGCGCCTCGGCGCCGGCCTGGAGCCGGCTCGCCGAGATCGTCAAGGAGCGGGAGGTGGGTGGGCGGGGGGCGTCATGAGCCCAAACCACCTTGATCTTGATGCGCGGTCTTGAGCAGGGGCGGCCGGAGTACGCCGGAAGGACACCGCAGGACAGGGCGATGTACCGGACAAAGGACCAGTATCGCGTACATCACCGACATCACGGTGCCGTTGACCAGCGGCTCCACGGCCGGGGCCGGGTCGGCGTCGAACCTCGCCGCGGCCACCGCGTTCGACCCGGTCGATCTCCGCGGTCGCCACGTTGCCGATCGCGGCTTTCGCGCGGCACGGCTCACTGATGCGCGCGAACACCAAGATTTCCCGCCGAGCTCACCGCCGGCTCCTGCCGGGAGAGGGCCGATGCGGATCGGCGTGTATGTGCGTACGCATCCCTTGCGGGTCGAACAGGATGAGAAGCTCGACCACGCCGCCGTCGGCGCTGCCCAGCCAGTGCGGCAAGGACGTGTCGAACTCGGCCGCCTCACCGGACGGCAACGTCAGGTCTCGCTCACCGAGGATGAGCCGCAGGCGTCCGTTGAGCACGTACAGCCATTCGAAGCCGTCATGGGCCTGCGGGGTCGGTACGAGCGGTTCCGGCTGCGCGGGAATGATCATTTTGAACGCCTGCACCCCGCCCGGCCGCCGGGACAGCGGCACGAAGGTCATCCCGAACCTCCGGATCGGCGTGAGGTGGATCCGGGGGTCGCCGGTGCGCGGGGCGCCCACCAGGTCGTCCAGCGGAACGTCGTACGTACGGGCCAGCGGCAGCAGCAACTCCAGGGTCGCCCGGCGCTGCCCGCTCTCCAGCCGGGACAGGGTGCTCTCCGACACGCCGGTTGTCGTCGCGAGGTCGGCGAGGGTGATACCGCGGTGACGACGCAGTGCGCGAAGTCGCGGCCCCACCGCGTCGAGCACCTCATCCATTTCGTGATCCATGAGGCCATCTTGCCAGAATCGCAAGTTTTCGTGCCAGACCCTGCGTGCTGGGTCCCCGAGGCGGTCGTGGACGACGACGTCCGCGAGTACCTGGCTCTGTTCCACCCCCAGGTCTCGTTCGGCGGAACGGCGTTCGGCGGTACCTCGGACCGGTCCCCGTTCACCGACGCCGAGATCGACGAGTACGCACGGACCTACAGCCGGCCAGAGGTGCTGCCGGGCGGCTTCGAGCTCTACCGCGCCCTCGACAAAGACGTTCGCGACACCGCGGCGGCGGCACCGGTACACGTCCCGACCCTGCTCATGCCCGCCCAGGGCCAGCTCGACGCGATCCGAGCCATAGTGGCCCCGCGCATGACCAAGATCGTGCGCGCGGTGGACGTGCCGCACGCGGGGCATCGGCTCGTCGAGGAGAACCCTCGGTTCGTCACTGCGGAGCTGATGAGCTTCCTCGGCCGATAAGGTCTCACAGCCACTTCGCGTCGGGTGTCACGGACCCGGACGGAGGGCCTCATCGGGGGCGGAGCTCAGAGCGCGGCGGAACGAAAACGTACGCTGAGACCGTTCACCCGGCTCAGAACGGGCGTGCGGGGCTGCGACGCAGGGTGGCATGGGCGTGCGTCGGCTCCGCGTCCGCCCAGTCGCCTGATCGGATCGGATCGCAGCGGTCGGGTACGGCCGGGGTTCTTCCGGCAGGGTTGACATCGAAAGGAGGCCTCGTGATCTCAGCGCTCAACCAGCTCGTCGATCTCGTCGAAAAGCACCTCGCCGAGGAGTTCGACGTCCACGAGCTGGCCAGGGAGCTCGGCACGACCGAGTACCACCTGCGCCGGATGTTCTCGTCGCTGGCCGGCATGCCGCTGTCGGAGTATGCGCGCCGCCGCCGCATGACCGTCGCCGCCGCCGACGTCGTCCGGGGCCAGGACGATCTGCTGAGCATCGCCGTCCGGCACGGATACGGCTCGACCGAGGCGTTCGGACGCGCGTTCCGCGCGGTCCACGGCTCCGGTCCCGGTGACGTGCGCCGCGACGGAGGCCCCTTGCGCACACAACCGCAGCTCAGGTTCCGCCTGACCGTTGAAGGGAGCATTCCCATGGAAACCCGCCTCGTCGACCGCCCCGCGTTCCGGCTGGTCGGACACGCAGCCCGGGTTCCGCTCATCCATCAGGGCATCAACCCGCACATCCAGCAGCACATCACCGCACTGCCGCAGGAGGAGCATCTGCGCCTGAAGGCCCTCGGCGACACCGAACCGGTGGGCCTGCTGCAAGTCTCCGACGACCTCGACCCCGACGGCGCAGAGGGGAGCGAACTGACCTACCTGCACGGGGTCGCCGTCTCCCGGGACACGCCGATCCCCGACGACCTCGACGCCATCGAGGTACCGGCCGGCAGGTGGGCGGTCTTCCGCACCGCCGGACCGCATCCGCAGGCCCTGCAGACGACCTGGGCCGCGACCGCGACCGAGTGGTTCCCCTCCAACCCGTGGCGTCTGCGGTCAGGTCCCTCGATCGTCTCGGTCCTCGAGCGCGCGGACGACTTCAGCACCGCGACATGCGAGCTGTGGCTCCCCGTCGAACCGGCGTGACGGACGGCGGTCACGGAATTGACCCGCGGTGATCTCGCCGGCGCTTACGAGACGGCGGGTCGGGTGGCGCAGGCGATCACGCGCCGGCTGACATGCCGGTCGCCGGGGGCGCCGCGGTGGGCGGTCAGATACTCGGCCGCCCACCGCCGATCCCCGGGCCGGGCGTGCTGCAGGTCGTCCTCCGGCAGGGCGGCGAGTCCTCCTCCCCCGCTCCTGTCACGCCTCGGCCACCGAGGTCGGATCTGGCCGGCCACGCTGGGCTACCGGCCTACGGCCGATGTGAGGGTGGTGTTCCTACCGGGCGGCGGGGCAGCTTTGCCGATACGGTTCGCTGGGGAAGTACCGCTGCCACTCCGGAAGAGTGAATCCCCGGCGTGCGATGCCACAGACTGCTCGCAGGAGATCGTGTGGCAACGCCACATCCCACAACCGCACTGTGCGGTAGGTACCTGAGGCCAGGCGTGAGCCGTTCCCGCTGAAGGCCACCGAGCGCACCATGCCGTCGTGACCGGTCAGGACGGCGCGTGCGGGCCGGCTGAGACGGAACGGCCCTTCGGCGCCGCCGATCGGGTAAGGGCGCGGCCGGTCGGTGTGTCGTGCATGGGGACGCCTCACGGGCGTTGCAGCATGGACCCGTGAACGATCAGGAGCTGCCCCGGCAGGACTGCGCCGCGACGGTGCTGGGCGGTCCCACGACCGTCATCGACGCCGGCGGCCTGCGCGTCGTCGTGGACCCGACGTTCGACGATCCCGGCCCGCACGGCTACCTGACCAAGACACTCGGCCCGGCGGTGACCGAGGACCGGTTGGGGGCCGTCGACCTGGTTCTGGTCAGCCACGACGTCCACCCGGACAACCTCGACGACCAGGGCCGCGCCTTCGCCTTGGCGGCCCCGCTGACGCTCACCGTGCCCGGCGCGGCCGACCGGCTCCGCGCGCCGGCGGTGGGCCTGGCCCCCTGGACGACCTTCGTCCTGCCCCGTCCGGACGGCGGCGGCGACCTGAGTGTCCTGGCCGTCCCCGCCGTACACGGCCCCGAGGACGGCGAGCGGGATCCGCAGGGCAACATCAACTGCGAGGTCACCGGCTTCGTGCTGTCGGGCGAGGGCCTGCCCACCGTGTACGTCAGCGGTGACAACGCCTCCATGCGCGCCGTGGCCGCGATCGCCCGGCACGTGCCGGACATCGACGCGGCGGTGCTGAACGCCGGGGCGGCCCGCGTACCGGGCAAGTTCCGGCGACGTCCGGTGTCGATGGACGGCCACCGGGCCGCGGCCGCCGCCGCGGTGCTGGGCGTCACGGTCGTGATCCCGGCCCACTACGACGGATGGACGCACTTCTCCGAAGGACGCGCGGAGGTGGAGACGGCCTTCGACGAGGCCGGCCTGTCGTCCCTGCTGCGCCTGGCCGACCACGGGTCCTGGACGGCGCTGCGCGGCTGACGGTCCGCGCGGCCGCCGGTCCGTCACCGTGGCGGCCTCTCCCCAGCGGGTCAATCACCGCGCAGGCGGACTCGCACTCACCTTGCAGGCGGACGACAGGCGCCATCGTGGCGGTGACCATGGATTCCGCTCACTGCAGGCTCTCGTCGAAGGACACGAACATGCTCAAGAAGTCTCTGCCGGCCGCGCTGACGGCGACGGCCGTCGCCGCTCTCGTCCTGGTCCCCGCCGGCCCTGCCGCGGCCGCCACGATCGAAATCCGTCCCGGGCAGGTCTCGACCCTGAAACAGTCGAACAGCAAGTTCAGCTGCCCGACGAACGAGGTGCTGATCGGCCGCGGGCACCGCGGCGACGAGAACGGCGACACCACGTTCCACTGCGGCCGCATCTACATCGACAACATCCAGGTCACGGTGCTCAGGTTGGACATCTGGGGCACCAGGACGGATGAGAACGACCACGACTACCACACTCCGGCGAACCAGGCCATCACCGGGATCCGGCACGACGGGGACGAGAACGGCGACACCATCTACTACAGCGGCGCGCTGTTCTGGCAGGGCAAGGCGGTGCAGATCACCCCCAGGCAGCTGGAAGGCTGGGTCAGGGAGAACAACCACGCCTCGATGGGCGGCACCAACCAGGTGATGACCGGCCGCAGGCACACCGGGGACGAGAACGGCTGGACTCAATACGAGTACGGCTGGGTCTCATACAGCGGCTGATCGCGGCGCCGGGTGGCGATCCGTCCCACGGGGACGCCGCCGCCCGGCACCCGCGCCCGCTCGAACCCCGCCGCCGCGCCCGCCTCGTACCCCATCGCCCGTAGCACGCCCAGCGCGCCGGCCGCCGAGCCGTGCTGAGCGGGCGCCGGCCCGTTCCGCACCGACCCTCCACGTCGCCATGGCGGTGCTCGACACCCCGCACGTGCCGGCCCGCGACCCGGCGGCGCCGCGGGCACCGCGGGCACCGCGGGCACTGCGGGCACTGCGGGCACTGCGGGCACTGCGGCGCGCCTCGTCCCGCCGGCCGTGGCGGGAACGTCTCAGCGAAGCGGGGAACGGCACCGCGACGGCTGACATCATTCCGCGCGAGCCACTGACGCCTCCTTCGCGTACCTCACGCCTTGAAGCCGGACAGCGCCATCACCGGCCTCACCTCGACCAGGCCCATCGCCGCTTCGGGAACGCGGGCGGCGATCTCGAGTGCACGGTCGATACCGTCGCACTCGACGAGGTAGAAACCGGCCATGAGTTCCTTGGCCTCGGCGAAGGGGCCATCGGTCGCGGTCGTCTGCCCCGCCTCCGCGCGCACCCGCCTTCCCATGGCCGGGTCGGCGAGAGCCTCCGCGACGATCAGTTCCCCGCTCGCGGCCAGCGCCTCGTTGAGGGCGGTGTACGCCTCGAGCCCTTCACGGCGCTGCTCGGCCGAGAGCTGGTTCCACAACTGCCGGGACTCCGGGTTGCTGTAGATCAGAATCACATATTTCACGACAGGTTCCCGGTCCGAAATTCTCTGGTGTGGCGTGTCGAGGATAGTCGTCCGGCTCCGACGTCCCCGGTGAAAGCCCTTCGGCCGAGGGCTTCGAGACGAAGGAGGTCCGGAAGTTGACCGAGCTGAACTATCTGGCGGTCGTGGCGGCCACGGTCACGGCGTTCTTGCTGAGCACTGTCTGGTACATGGGGTTCGGTGCCCGATTGGCGGAGCCGGCCGATGCCCGTGCCGCCGTGGAGCGGCCGCCGGCCTGGATGGCGATGGCGGAGCTGAGCCGCAGCGCGGTGGTCGCGGTGGTCCTCGCGTGGCTCACCGGCGAGGTGGGTGTGAGCGGGTGGCCCCAGGCGCTCGGGCTGGCGTGCGTGTTGTGGATCGGCTTCCCCTGCGTGTTGTTGATCGGCTCGGTGCTGCACGAGAGGGTTCCGTGGCGGCCGGCCGCCGTCCACGCGGGAGATTGGCTGCTCAAGGTGGCCGCGATCGCGGTCATCGTCGGGACATGGAGGTGAGGGGCATGAACGGCCTCACCCGGGGAGCGCTGGACGAGCAGTTCACCGCGGCCATGCCAAAAGTCCCGGCAGGAGCGCGGATGCCGGTGCCGCCCGGCCTTCCTCCGCGTTCGCTCGTCCCACCGGCTCGCCTCCGCGTGTGATCTTTCACACTTCAGAATATGAAACATTGCATAATCTGAAAGTTCTTCCCTACAGTTGACGCCGTGACCCCCGTAGAGAGCGCGTACGAGCTCGGCCGCAGAGATCGGAAGAAGCTCGAGACTCGCGCGGCCTTGGAGCACGCCGCTCTGACGCTGGTAGCCGAGCACGGGCTGGCGGGTGTCACGGTGGAGGACATCGCCAAGGTGGTGGACCTCTCCTCCCGTACGTTCTTCAACTACTTCCCGTCCAAGGAGGACGCGCTCGTCGGCGCGAGCCCCGCGTCCGCCGCCGAGCTGCGCGAGAGGCTGGAGGCCGTGCCCGCGGAGGTGCCGGTCCTGGAGGCGCTGCGCCTGATGTCGCGGGTCGAGGCCGAGCACGTCCAGCAGCAGCGCGAGCAATGGCTGCTGCGGCTGAAGGTGTTCGAGCAGAACCCGTCACTCCTGCCGCGGCTGGTCGCCGGCGGCACCGAGACCGAGCGTGCCGTGTCGGCCGCCGTCGCGCGCCGGATCGGCGTCGAACCAGGTACGAGCGGCTACCCCGAGCTGGTCGCCGCGGTGGCCATGGCGGCCTTCCGGGCGGCGATGATGCGCTGGAGTGCCGCGGGCGGCCGACCGGCGCTGGCCGACCTGGTCGACGAGGCCTTCTCCCAGCTCGCCGCAGGCCTGCCCAATCCGTGACCGCCCCGGTCACCGTCCTTTTCCGACCACCCCCGCGAACGTTTCCGTTCCGCCGGCGTCCGCTGGAGTCTCGCGGAGCGCCGGTCCCCACCTGAGAAATCGAGGAAAGATGACATCCACCAGCGCGCAGCCCGAGGCCGTGGCCGCGGCGCCCACCTCCAGGAGAAAGGTCCTGCAGGCGCTGTCGGGGCTGATGGTGGGCATGTTCGTGTCCATCCTGGCCTCGACCGTCGTGGCCAACGCCCTGCCCCGCATCATCACCGACCTGCGGGGCTCGCAGACCGTCTACACCTGGATCGTCACCTCGGAGCTGCTGGCCATGACGGCCACGGTGCCGCTCTGGGGCAAGATGGCCGACCTCTACAACAAGAAGCTGCTGATCCAGCTCTCGCTGGGACTGTTCGTGGTGGGCTCGCTGATCGCGGGCCTCACGCCGAACGTGGAGATCCTCATCGTCAGCCGCGTCGTGCAGGGCATCGGCGCCGGCGGCATGACCGCGCTCGCGATGATCGTGATGGCGGCCATGATCCCGCCGCGTGAGCTCGGCCGCTACGCCGGCATCTTCGGCGCCGTGTTCGGCGTCGGTACCGTGGCGGGCCCGCTCATCGGCGGCGTGCTCGTGGACACCTCCTGGCTCGGCTGGCGCTGGTGCTTCCTCATCGGCGTGCCGTTCACGATCCTGGCCATCGTCCTGTTGCAGCGCACGCTCGACCTGCCGGTGGTGCGCAAGGACGTCAAGGTCGACTACCTGGGCGCCCTGCTGATCACGGTGGGCGTGTCCACGCTGCTGATCTGGTCGTCACTGGCGGGCAACCAGTTCGAGTGGGGCTCCTGGTGGACCGCCGCCCTCGTCGGCGGCGCCGTGCTCATCCTCGCGCTGGCCGTCTGGGTGGAGTCGCGGGCAGCTGAGCCGATCATCCCCCTGACGATCTTCAAGAACCGCACCGTCGCCCTCGCCACCGTGGCGAGTGTGCTGGTCGGCGTGGCCATGTTCGGCGGCACGGTCTTCCTGTCGCAGTACTTCCAGGTGGCGCTCGGCAAGTCGCCGACGGTCGCCGGCCTGATGAGCCTGCCGATGGTGTTCGGCCTGCTGATCTCCTCCACCGTGGCCGGCCAGCTCATCACCAAGTGGGGTCGCTGGAAGGGCTTCCTGGTGGCCGGCGGCGTCGTCATGCTCGCCGGGATGGGCCTGCTCAGCACCATCGACGGCCAGACCGGCACGGTGGTGCTCGGGCTCTACATGACGGTGCTCGGCGTCGGCGTCGGCATGCTCATGCAGAACCTGGTCCTCGCCGCCCAGAACGACGTACCCGCCCACGACCTGGGGGTCACCACCTCGGCGCTGACCTTCTTTCGCAGCATGGGCGGCGCCGTCGGCGTCAGCGCCCTGGGCGCGGTGCTGGCCAACCGGATCACCACCCTCATGACGGAGAAGCTCGGCCCGATGGCCGCCGGCGGCGCGGGCGGCGACAGCGACGCCGTACCCGACATCTCCAAGCTGCCCGCTCCCGTCGTCCGCGTCGTCCAGGACGTGTACGCGACGGCCACCGCCGACCTGTTCCTCATCGGCGTGCCGCTCACCGCGCTCGCGCTGGTGGCGGTCCTGTTCATCAAGGAGAAGCCGCTCAACACGCTGTCAGGCGAGGAGCGGCTGGCCCGGGAGCACGCCACGACCGCCGGTCACTGAGTGACTCCCCGCCAGGTCGCGTCCCGGGCGCGGTGCGAGAGAGAACGAGCGCAGGTTGCCGGGTCGAACCGGCCAGGGTTCGCACGGCACAGGACCTGCGCTCGTGGCGCGCACACCACCGCCCGTCATCTTCTCCTGGCAGCCCTCCCCGTCACGGTAGTGGGCGTGGGCGTGCGGCGCGGGTCTCCGGGGCGCCGCGCCCTCACCCGCGCCGACCTCGCCGCAGGCCCGCGCCCCTTCCACGACGGCCTTGCCCAGGTGCGCCGACCGGGGGCATCGGTCGAGAACCGCGTCCACGCGTTCTCTTTCGCCGGACCCTGTGACGCAGCTGCGGGCTCGAGACCTACGAGGCCAACCGCTCACGCGCGTTACGACCTGATCTTGTGGGTTCGACCCCGCCGTCAGGCTGGCTGATCTCGGCCCACACCGCGTCGAGGGAAAGACCGAGGACCTCGGCGATCGCCGCGATGGTCGGGAAGGCGGGGGTCGCCACGCGGCCCGTCTCGATCTTCCGCAGGGTCTCCGGCGAGACGCCTGCATCGAGGGCGGTCTCGAGCATCGAGCGCTCCCCCCTGGCGCGACGCAACAGGGCACCGAGGCGCTGTCCGCGCTCGACCTCTGCGGGTGTGAGCGGCAACCTGACCATGGCTCCGATTCTAGGCCCGTACGGGGTTGAGATCAGAGGGATTCGCTCCGCTTGAAGATCCGAAGTCCGTGCAGGCCCCCGCACCGGGATAATATGGCCGGGATAGTTATTGGTCGCATGAGAAGGGCGCCGCATGATCGAGATCTTGAACCCCACCGAACTGGTCCGGGCGAAGGAGGCCGGTGCCCTGGTCGCCGACATCCTGCAGACGCTGAAGAGCCGCAGCGCAGTGGGCACCAACCTCCTGGACATCGACCGGTGGGCCAAGACCATGATCGTCGAGGCTGGAGCGCAGTCCTGCTACGTCGACTACGAGCCCTCCTTCGGACGCGGGCCGTTCGGCCACTACATCTGCACGTCCGTCAACGACGCCGTGCTCCACGGACTGCCCCACGACTACACGCTCGCCGACGGCGACCTGCTGACACTCGACCTCGCCGTCTCCAAAGGCGGAGTCGCCGCGGACTCCGCCATCAGCTTCATCGTGGGCGACTCGAAGCCCCCGCAGAGCGTCGCGATGATCAGCGCGACCGAACGCGCGTTGAGCGCGGGGATAGCCGCCGCCGGACCCGGGGCTCGCATCGGTGACATCTCCCATGCCATCGGCTCGGTCCTCAGCGAGGCGGGATACCGGATCAACACCGAGTTCGGAGGTCATGGCATCGGATCAACGATGCACCAGGGCCCACACGTTTCGAACACCGGACGGCCCGGCCGTGGGTACAGGCTACGCCCCGGACTGCTGCTCGCACTGGAGCCGTGGGTCATGGCGGACACCGCCGACCTCGTCACCGACGCCGACGGCTGGACGCTCCGGAGTGCGACAGGCTGCCGGACGGCACACAGCGAGCACACGATCGCCATCACCGACGACGGAGCCGAAATCCTCACCCTGCCGAAGCACGCGCCCGTCAGTCCAGCCTGACAGCCTGCTTGAGGAAGACGACGCCGTCGACCATGTCGAGCTGGGCCGGGTCCAGCGGGAAATAGCGGAAATCATGGGAGACGCGCGGGACGAACTTCGTGACGGCCTCGGCCAGGCGGCGGGCGTCGATGAGAGAGTGCTCCCACGGGAGCGCGGACAGGACGCCCTCGACGGTGTCCGGGGACGGGGTGTCGTCGCCGACCGTGCCGAGGGCTGAGGCCAGGAAGGCGTACCGGTCGCCCAGGTGCGCTTCGGCGATCGCCCCCGCGCTCCACCACTCCAGCATCTGGTCGCCGAGCGGCATGAGGCTCTTGTTCCGCTGCAGGTGGAGGTTGTGGGCGAAGACCAGGGCCGGGCCGCGCCCGGCGACGGCACGCAGGTTGGCGGCCATCATCGCGTCCCGCAGGGCCGACAGCCGGGTCCACCGCGCCGGGGACGCGTCGGCCATCCAGTGGTGGTAGCGGAGCAGGCCGGTGGCGGTGCGCCCGTACAGTGCCGCCCGCTCCCTGTCCCGCGCGTCCAGCCGCGGCAGCTGCGTGTCGAGCAGCGCCACCAGGTCGTCGGCGATCAGTCGCAGCCGCCGGGCGTCGGCGGACTGGCCGATCGACTGGGACGGATCCATGGCCGCGGCCTCGTTCGCCCACCGCTCGTCCGGGCCCAGCAGCGTCTCGAGGGTCTCCCTGGTACAGGGCAGCGGGCCGTCGAGGAGGTCGTGCAGGGCGGTGAGCGCCTGGCGCGGGCTCGCCGCCCAGTACTCCAGAGGGCCGTCGAACCCGAAGAACCGGAGCTTTTCGTCATGCTCCTCGTTGTACGCCCGCATCCAGCGCACGAGCTCGCGGTTGGCCGGGGACGTGCCGAAGTTGTGGCTGAAGCCGCGTTCCATGACGTCATCGAGCGTGTCCGCGCCCGTCGTGATGTGGTCGTCGACCACGAGGCCCATGAGACAGTCGCTCTCGATGGCGAACGACCGGTAGCCCTCCTGCTCGACCAGATGCCGGAAGATCTCGTTGCGCAGCTCGCCCAGCTCCCCCACGAAGTGCCTGGCCTCGCCCAGGCCGAGCAGCAGGGGCTTGGCGGGAAGCGACCGCAGGAACGCCGAGACGCCTTCGCCGTCGAGCGGCCGGGCCATGTCCTTGATATCCATGCCTTCAACGGTATCGTTGAACATTCGGTGTAAACTTTTCGCCGGAAACCACCGCCTCCACCGTGATGAACCTTCAATCGGCGGTGTACCCATGAGGGCAGTGGGCCCGGCGCGCGGCACGACCTGTCCACCCAGGCGATCAGGAACCTCGCTTCATCGACCGGGCGCCCGACCCCCGAGCCGGCCTCGCAACGCTCTGATACGGACACGGGGAAACGGCCGCCGCGCGAGCATCGTCGGGCGGCGCTCCCGCCGCCCTCGCGAGGCGGTCTCCCCCAGCACGACCCGGGCGGCTCTGGAGTCGTTCCGGCGCGCGGTCGAGACCAGAAACCCGCAAGGCCTCCTCGACGTGCTCGCCCCCGAGGGCGAGCTGCGCCGGCCCCTGCCGAGGACGCCTCCGGGCCGAGCCGAGGAGGCGTCCTCGGTGACGGGGTGAGCACGGGTCCGTTTCGTGCCGGCGCGACCTAGAGGGCCCGGTCAAGGGCCTCGGTCATGGCGATCGAGGTGATTTCGAGGTGGTCGAAACGCCAGCCGCCCCCGGTGCGGCGCGCTCCGTAGCGGAGGATCCCGGCCGCGACGGCCTCCGTCTTGTCGTCGATGACGAAGACGGCGACGTCGTGGGCCCGCACCGTGGCGGTCTCGCCGTCGACCTCGATAACGAGGTTGGACTTGTTGTGCAAAGTGCGGGCGTACACGCGGTGCGCGCTCACGAGCTCGATGAGCTCCTTGATGCCGTGGGCCTCCCCGCGGGGGGACTTGACGACGACGTCCTCGGTGAAGAGCCGGTCGGTCTCGTCGTAGCGGCCCTCGTCGATCCACAGGCTGTGACGGGCGACCAGGTCGGCCAGCTCGGCACGGTCAGCGAGGACGCGGATCAGGATTTCGGTAGCGGTCATGACGATCTCCATTCCGGCCGCCCACGGCCAGTTCTCGGTGGTCACCGGCACCTAGCGGGTGGCGGCTCGGTGGTCGTGCTTGAGGCGGGTGAGGAAGAAGTCCCGGACGTCCTCGGCGAGCAGGTCCGGCACCTCCATCGCGGCGAAGTGGCCGCCGCGCTCGAACTCCGACCAGTGCCTGATGTCGTAGAGCCGCTCGGCCAGCGGTCGCACCGACTGCGTGATGTCGTGCGCGAAAACCGCCACACCGACCGGCACCTGGCACGGCACGGGCCGTCCCCGCGGAACATCGTGGTGCAGCCGCGCCGAGGAGGCCGCGGTGGCGGTCAGCCAGTACAGCGAGATGTTGGTGAGCATCCGGTCGTCACTGATCTGCGAGCGGGGGTCCGTCCAGTGCGCGAAGCGCTCGGCGATCCAGACCAGCTGGCCGACCGGGGAGTCGGTCAGCGCGTAGCCGATGGTCTGGGGGGTGAGGGCCTGCAGTGCCTGGTACGGCGGACGGTTCGCCATCAGCTGCCTGACCTTGTCCAGCCGGGCCTCGTCCGTTGCGGACAGCTGGATGTCGGCGTCCGGGACCGGGCGGGTCGGCAGGTAGTTGACGTGCACCCCGACGACCCGCTCCGGTGCCGCCGCGCCGAGCGCCAGGGAGATGCCCGCGCCGAAGTCGCCGCCCTGCGCGCCGTAGCGCTCGTACCCGAGACGGCGCATCAGCTCGGCCCAGGCCCGCGCGATCCGGACGGCGTCCCAGCCGCGCTCGTGGGTCGGTCCGGAGAAGCCGTACCCCGGGATGGACGGGATCACCAGGTGGAAATCGCGTGACAGCGGCTCGATGACGTCGAGGAACTCCAGAAACGAGCCGGGCCAGCCGTGGGTGAGGAGCAGCGCGAGCGCGTCCGGCTTCGCGGACCGGACGTGGACGAAGTGGATGTTCTGGCCGTCGATCTCGGTGGTGAAGTGCGGGAGCTCGTTGAGCCTGGCCTCGTGTTCGCGCCAGTCGTACCGGGTGCGCCAGTGTTCGGCGAGCTCCTTCAGCCGCGCCAGCGGGAAGCCGTGGTCCCACCCGGCGTCGGCGACCTCGTTGGGCCAGCGGGTGCGGGCGAGCCGGTCGGCCAGGTCGTCGAGGTCGGCCTGGGTGATGTCGATGCGGAACGGCTTGATCATGGTCTCAACTCCAGGGGAATTCATTTGCCGACCGAATGTTCGGCTCACTAACGTTTACTCCACGAACGATAGCACAATCATTAGTGCGCCGAACGAATTGCTAGACTCGTCACATGGAGAACCCGACCGAGGAGACACCCACCCCGTGGGAGAACCTGCCCAGCTGGCTGCTCACCCAGACCGCCCACCACGCGCACCGCCTGGTGGGTGACGGGTTCTCGTCCGTCGGCGCCCGCGGCTACCACTACCGCCTGCTGGCGACGCTGGAGAGGTCCGGCCCGGCCAGCCAGGCCGTGCTGGGCCGCCGTAGCGGCATCCACCTCAGCGACATGGTCGCGACGATCAACGAGCTCGCCGACCACGAACTGGTCGAGCGCGCCCCGGACCCCTCCGACCGGCGGCGCAACATCATCTCGCTGACCCCGGCGGGCAAGCGGCAGCTGCGGCGACTGGAGAAGCGCCTGGCCGAATGCCAGGACGAACTGCTGGCTCCGCTCTCACCCGGGGAGCGGCAGGGGTTGACCGAGTTGCTGTCCAAACTGCTGGATCACCACAACCGGCGAACCGGCACCCCCGAAGAGCCGTGGCGCTGACCGGCCCCCGAGTCCCGGCCCGGCCACCGGCCCCTTTGCCCCCCTCGGCTCCGGCCAGGTGACCGGACACCGTCCGAGGTCAGGGAAGATCCTCGACGTTCCCGTCGATGCGGCCTTCGGCGGCTGATCCCTAAAAGCAAGGTCAATTTGCCTAAAGCTATTAGGCAAATACATAATCGACACTGTCGCAGGAGAGGGAGGCCATGGCACGCGCAGGACTGACCACGGAACGCCTGACCCGGGCCGGGGCGGAACTGGCCGACGAGGTCGGCTTCGACCAGGTGACCGTCTCGGAGCTCGCCAGACGGTTCGACGTCAAGGTCGCGAGCCTGTACTCGCACCTGAGGAACTCCCAGGAGCTCAAGACCAGGATCGCCCTGTTCGCCCTGGAGGAGCTCGCCGACCGGGTCGCCGCCGCCCTGGCCGGGCGGGCCGGCAAGGACGCTCTGGCCGCGTTCGCCAACGTCTACCGCGACTACGCCCGGGAGCATCCCGGCCGCTACGCCGCGGCCCAGCTGAGGCTGACTCCGGAGGAGGCGGCCGCGAGCGCCGGCGGCAGGCACGCACAGATGACGCGGGCGGTCCTGCGCGGCTACGACCTGACGGAACCGGACCAGACGCACGCCGTCCGGCTGCTGGGCAGCGTCTTCCACGGCTACGTCAGCCTGGAGATGGGGGGCGGGTTCAGCCACAGCGCGCCCGACACGCAGGAAACCTGGTCACGGGTCCTGGACGCCCTCGACGCCCTGCTGCGGAACTGGCCCGCGCCCTGACCCGGGCTCCCCCGCCGGCCGGGCACCGCCGGCCGAGCGGCGCACCGGCGAATCCAAACACTCCGAACAATCCGAAAACTTCGATCAACAGGCTGAGACCATGCACACCACGCCCGACTGGATCACCACGCCCGTCACCGCGGACCTTCTGCGCGGCGCGCTCGACCTGCAGGACACCGCCCACGGTGTGCTGCCGCACCGGCTGCCCGCCCGTGCCCGCGCCCAGTGCGCCGACGGACAACTCGCCATGGCGGAGTCCCAGCCCTCCGGGGTACGGCTGGTCTTCCGCACCCGGGCCACCGCCGTCGAACTGGACACGCTGCCCACCAAACGGGTCTACGTCGGTGCTCCGCCCCGCCCGGACGGCGTGTACGACCTGCTCGTCGACGGCCGCCTGGCCGGCCAGGCCGGCGTGACCGGCGGCAACACCCTGACCATGGACATGACCACCGGGACCACCGTGCTCCGGCCCGGCCCGGCCGGCACCCTCCGCTTCACCGGCCTGCCCGGCCGGATGAAGGACGTCGAGATCTGGCTGCCGCACAACGAGACCACCGAACTCATCGCCCTGCGCGCCGACGCCCCCGTCGAGCCCGCACCGGACCGGGGCCGCAAGGTGTGGCTGCACCACGGCAGCTCGATCAGCCACGGCTCCGACGCCGCGAGCCCCACCACCACCTGGCCCGCCCTCGCCGCCTCCCTCGGCGACGCGGAACTGATCAACCTGGGCCTGAGCGGCAGCGCCCTGCTCGACCCGTTCACCGCCCGCGTCCTGCGCGACACCCCCGCCGACCTGATCAGCCTCAAGATCGGCATCAACCTGGTCAACACCGATCTGATGCGCCTGCGCGCCTTCACCCCGGCCGTCCACGGTTTCCTCGACACCATCCGCGAAGGCCACCCCGGCACACCGCTACTGGTCGTCTCGCCCATCCACTGCCCCATCCACGAGGACACCCCCGGTCCCAGCGCCCCGGACTTCACCGACCTCGGCGCCGGGCGACTGCGGTTCCGGGCCACGGGCGACCCGGCGGAGCGCGCGAGCGGGAAACTGACCCTGGGCGTCATCCGGGACGAGCTGGCCCGGATCGTGGGGCAACGGGCGGCCGAGGACCCGAACCTGTACTACCTCGACGGCCGCGACCTCTACGGGGAGGCCGACTCCGCCGAGCTGCCGCTGCCCGACGAACTCCATCCGGACGCCGCCACCCACCGCCGCATCGGCGAGCGCTTCGCCGAGCTCGTCTTCACCGCCGGCGGCCCCTTCGCGAATCGCAGCACCTGAAACCGGTTCCGGCCGCGCCGGCGTGCCCCGGAACGCGAGGCGTCCGCGCTACGCGGGTTCCGCGTTCCGGGCGCTGTCGCGAAGCTGTGCCACCGCGCGGGCGACGAGGTCGCCGCGGCGTCGATCCTGGCGGGCGTGGACGACGATGCGCCGCAGGACGGCGGGGCGGACCACAGGCCTGGCGACGACTCCGCCGGGGAGCTCCGCGACGGCCAGGCGCGGCAGGACGGTGACGCCGATGCCCGTCTCCACCAGCCGCAGCGCCGCCCGGTGGTCGTCCAGGCGGGCGGCATAGCGCGGCGTGAATCCGGCGGCCCGGCAAGCGGTCAGGATGATCTGTCCGATCGGGCTGTCGTAGATGTCGTGATCTATCCAGGGCTCACCTTCGAGGTCCCGGAGAGCGAGTTCGCGGGCACCGGCGAGAGGGTGGGCGCCGGGGAGCACGGCGACGAGCTCCTCGACGACGAGTTCATGACGCCGGTAGCCGTCGAGGTGTACTCCGGCTCCGCCTGCGGGCTCGGTCCGGATGTCGAGGTCCGGGCGCCGGCGTCCGCGCCCGTCGACGGGCTCGTTGAGGCTGATCTCGACGGTGAGGTTCGGCTGGTGGCGGCGAACGGTCCGCACGACCTCCGGGATCCACCGCTCGGCCGCGGAGGCGAAACAGGCGATCGCCAGATGCTGCGCCTGACCGCCCCTGAGGTCTGCGACGACTCGTTCGAGGCGTCCGAAGTCGGCGAGGAGCGACTGGGCCTGATCCGCCAGGTGCCGTGCGGCGTCGGTGGGGATGATGCCGCGTCCCTGCTTCTCGAAAAGGACCAGTCCGGTCTCCTTCGCCAGGGTGGTCATGTGCTGGCTGATCGTCGCGGGAGAGTAACCGAGGTTCCGCGCCGCTTTGTTGATCGACCCGGCTGCCAGGACCGCGCGCAGGATCGCGAGACGTTGCGGGTTGAGCATGGCACCAAAGGTAAGGCAACACCGAATGACGAGCCGCATTTGTTTGCTTGTTCCGAGCTTTGCCGGCGGTGGAGGATGGCAGCGAGCAGGACATCCGGCGTCCTCTCGGGCGCGGTGAGAGAGGGTTGGCGATGGACACGACGTTCTGGGACGAGGCGGACCGTCTCCTGATCCGCTACGGAGCCGGTTTCACCCCGCGGGTCATCGAACGCGCCCGTGGCGCGTATGTCTTCGATAGCCGGGGCACGCCGATTCTCGACTTCACCTCGGGGCAGATGAGTTCCATCCTCGGCCATGCGCACCCGGACATCGTGGCGACGGTCTCGTCCGCGGTCGCGTCGCTGGACCACCTCTTCAGCGGCATGCTCAGCGCTCCCGTGCTGGAGCTCGCCCGCAGGCTCACCGCGACCCTGCCCCCGGCACTCGGCAAGATGTTGCTGCTCACCACGGGAGCCGAGGCGAACGAGGCCGCGATCAAGATGGCCAAGCTCTCCACCGGCCGTTTCGAGATCGTCTCCTTCGACCGCTCCTGGCACGGCATGACCCAGGGGGCCGCCGCCGCGACCTTCTCCGCCGGGCGGCGCGGCTACGGTCCCCCGATGCCGGGAAACCTCGCGCTGCCCACACCGAACGCCTATCGTTCGCCGTTCCGATCCTCCGACGGGTCACACGACTGGGAGGCCGAGCTCGCCTACGGCTTCGCCCTGGTCGACCGGCAGTCCGCCGGGAGTCTCGCCGCCTGCCTCATCGAGCCCATCCTGTCCTCGGGCGGGCTCATCGACCTGCCACCCGGGTATCTGCGTCGCCTCAAGGCGATGTGCGACGAACGCGGGATGCTGCTCATCCTGGACGAGGCGCAGACCGGTCTCGGCCGCACCGGAGCGATGTACGCGTTCGAGCGCGACGGGGTCGCGCCCGACATCCTGACGTTGTCGAAGACCTTGGGAGCCGGGCTGCCGGTGGCGGCCGTCGTCACGACCGCCGAGATCGAGCAGGTCTGCCACGACCGGGGTTTCCTCTTCTACACCACCCACGTCTCCGACCCCCTGGCGGCCGCCGTCGCGCTGACGGTCCTTGACGTCATCGACCGCGAGAACCTCACACGGCGTGCCGCGACGCTGGGCGATCAGCTCACCGACCGGCTGCTGGCGCTTCGCGACGACTACGAGGTCGTCGGTGACGTTCGCGGCCGTGGCCTGCTCCAGGGCATCGAGCTCGTCATGGACAAGAAGAGCAAGGCGCCCGCCGACGCGCTGGGCAACGCGATCACCTCGGCCTGCCTCGAACGAGGCCTGCACATGAACATCGTCCAGCTGCCCGGGATGGGCGGCATCTTCCGCATCGCCCCGCCTCTCACGATCGGGGAGGACGAGCTGCACACCGGCGTGGACATCCTCGAGGCGTCTCTCAAAGCCGTGCTCGACGCCGCCGCCGGGTGACGCGGACCGGTCCGGCGGCGGGCCGCCGGGTCGATGCTCCCCGGCTCCCGCGCCGGTTCACGGGTGCGGCGCCCGATTCCCGGTCGGCCCGTCAGAACCGTTCACGAGGTTCCTCATGGTCCACCACCGCCGTGCAGGTCCGCCGCCACGCATTGATCAGACCGGTCCCCTTACCATCGACACGCCCCCGGACGGGATCGACGGGGTGTTTGAGCAAGGGAGTACCGCCATGGACGCGGACGTCATCATCGTGGGTGCGGGTCTGGCCGGGCTGGTCGCGGCGCAGCAGCTGACCGGCCGGGGCCGGAAGGTGGCGCTGGTGGACCAGGAGAGCGCCGCCAACCTGGGAGGGCAGGCGTACTGGTCGTTCGGCGGGCTGTTCCTCGTGGACTCGCCCGAGCAGCGCCGCCTGAGGGTGAAGGACTCCTTCGAGCTGGCATGGAGCGACTGGCAGGCGAGTGCCGGGTTCGACCGCCTGGAGGACGAGGACGTCTGGGCGGCGCGCTGGGCCCGCGCGTACGTCGACTTCGCCGCGGGCGAGAAGCGGTCCTGGATAGACGCCCAGGGCATCAAGCTGACGCCGGTGGTGGGCTGGGCGGAGCGCGGTGGCCTGCGCGCCGACGGTCACGGCAACTCCGTGCCCCGGTTCCACGTGGCCTGGGGTACGGGAACGGGCGTGGTGGCCCCGTTCGTGCGCGGCGCCGAGCAGGCGGCCGACGCGGGACTGCTGAGGTTCTACCACCGTCACCGGGTCGACGAACTCGTCGTCCGGGACGGTGCCGTCACAGGGGTGCGCGGGAGCGTCCTGATCGACGACCCCTCTCCGCGGGGGGTGGCCTCCAGCCGCGAGGTGACGGGCTCCTTCGAGTTGACCGCGCAGGCGGTCATCGTCACCAGCGGCGGGATCGGCGCCGATCACGACCTGGTGCGCCGGCACTGGCCCCGGCGGCTGGGCACCGCCCCACAGAACATGATCACAGGCGTGCCGGCCCACGTGGACGGGCGGATGCTGGCCATCAGCGCCGCGGCCGGGGCCCGCATCGTCAACGAGGACCGGATGTGGCACTACACCGAGGGCGTGCGGAACTGGGACCCCGTCTGGCCCGGGCACGCGATCAGGATCCTGCCGGGGCCGTCGTCCATGTGGTTCGACGCGCTGGGCCGCCGCCTGCCGGAACCGTGCCTGCCCGGCTACGACACCCTCGGCACCCTCAAGTATCTGCGCACCACCCCCGACATCGCCGGATACGACCACTCGTGGTTCGTCCTCACCCAGAAGATCCTCGAGAAGGAGTTCGCGCTGTCGGGCTCGGAGCAGAACCCCGACATCACCGGCGGAGACCGGAAGGCGGTACTGCGGAACCGGGTCTTCGGCAAGGGGGCGCCCGCTCCGGTGGAGGCTTTCAAACGGCACGGCGCGGACTTCGTCGTCGCCACCACGCTGGACGAGCTGGTGGTAAAAATGAACGGCCTGACCGACGAACCGCTGCTCGACGCCGGCGAGCTGCGCCGCCAGATCGTGGCCCGTGACCTGCAGGTCGGCAATCCCTACAGCAAGGACGCCCAGGTGCAGGGCATCCACAACTCACGACGCTTCCTCGGGGACCGGCTCAGCCGCACCGCCAGACCGCACCGCATCCTGGACCCGCAGGCCGGTCCGCTGATCGGGGTCAAGCTCCACGTCCTGACGCGCAAGAGCCTCGGCGGCATCCAGACCGACCTCGATTCCCGCGTCCTCGGCATGGACGGCGAACCCGTCAGCGGCCTGTACGCGGCCGGAGAGGCGGCCGGATTCGGCGGCGGCGGCGTGCACGGCTACAACGCCCTGGAGGGCACCTTCCTCGGCGGCTGCCTGTTCTCCGGCCGCCAGGCCGGCCGCGCCGCCGCCCGGGCGGTCGCGTGAGACGGACGGTCCCGGCGACCGCCGGCCGGGTCCGCGCCCGCCGGCGTGACCCGGCAGGCACCGGACCCGGTGGACCTGGAGGGTGCCCGGTGATCTCGCGGCGCGTCCCCGCTTGACCTTGACACGGTGACAAGGTCTTCACTGGGGCCGAGGAGGTGGTCCCGATGACCATGCCGGAACAGGACACGGACATGATCCGAGCTTTCCAGGGGCTGGAGGACGACCGCCCGTCGGTGCGGCTGCGAGCGGCGCTGGCGGTCGGCACGACCCCCGACCCGCGGTTCGTCGACAAGCTCATCGAACGATGCGCCGTCGAACCCGAGTTCTACGTGCGCGACATGCTCACGTGGGCCCTCACCCGCCACCCGGCGTCGATGACGGTCCCCGCGCTTCTCGGCGAGGTCCGCTCGGAGCGTGCGCAGGCGCGAAGCCAGGCGTTGCACACGCTGTCCAAGATCGGGGATCGGCGGGCGTGGCCGGCGATCACGCCGGCGCTGCTGTCCGACGCCGACGACGAGGTGGCGCGGAGCGCCTGGCGGGCGGCGGTCGTGCTCGTGCCCGAAGGTGAGGAGCCCGAGTTGGCCGTAGTGTTGTCGACACAGCTCGGGCGCGGCGAGCGTGAGACGCAGCTGAGCCTCAGCCGGGCGCTGGTCGCGCTCGGCGAGGTGATCCAGCCGGCTCTGCGCGCCGCGACGACGGATCCCGACCCTCGGGTGCGCGCGCACGCGACCGCCACGGAACGGCTGTTGCGCGACCCGGATGCCGGATTCGAGTTCGCGATCGAGCAGGCGAAGCGCGTCGTGGCCCTGGGCGGGAACGGCCAGGAGGAGTGACAGGCAGTGTTGATCGGTGATGTGGCACGACGGTCCGGGGTCAGCGCCCGCATGCTCAGGCACTACGACTCGCTCGGCCTGGTGCGGCCGACGGGCCGTACCGGCGCCGGCTATCGGGAGTACTCCGGCGAGGACATCCGGCGGATCTTCCACATCGAGAGCCTGCGGTCATTGGGGCTGTCGCTGCGTGACGTCGGGCGCGCGCTCGACGACCCCGGCTTCGCGCCCTCGGCGCTCGTCGACGACCTCATCCGCCGGACGCGAGAACGCATCGCGGGTGAGAAGGAGCTGCTCACGCGACTGCGTCGTATCGGTGCCGCGGAACCGGCGGGCTGGGATGACGTCCTCCAGACCGTCGCGCTCCTGCAGGCACTGGGCTCGAAGAGCGCCGGGAAGCGCCAGCGCGCGGCCCTGTCCTCGGTCGAGGAGGTCCCGGTGCCGGTGGAGGCACTGGTCGAGGCGGCGCTGAGCGAGACGGACCCGAACGTCGCCGGAGCCCTTCGATGGGCTCTGGCGCAGTCGGGCGACGGCGGGTTGGCGCTGCTGGCGGAGGGCCTCGGCTCGCCGACGGCCGAGGTGCGGAAACGTGCCGTCCAGTCCATCACCGAGATTCCGGACGACGCGGCGACCGCACTGCTGCGGGACGCCCTCGCGCACCCCGACATCGTGGTCCGCGGGTACGCGGCTCTGGCGCTCGGGGTACGTGGAGTGGCCGACGCCGTCCCGACCCTCATCGACATGGTCGTCGAGGGGACGAACGACGTCGACGCGGCCGACGCGCTGAGCGCGCTGGCGAGTCGTCCCGCGTCGGCGGATCGGATCGCCGCCGGGCTCGTCGACCGCCTCGCCCACGGCACCGTCGAATCGCCCGCACGCCGGCGGCTGACCCAGGCGCTCGCGGACATCCCGGGGCTCACGGCGTCACGTGCCCTCGCGGATCTGGCACATGACGAGGACCGTGCCGTCGCGCTCACCGCGACGTACATTCTCGGGATACGCGAGGCACGATAACGGATCTTTCCCGGGGCGCCGCGTACCCGGGGCCCGGTCGTCGCCGATCACCGTCCGAGCGGCGATGGCCACGGCGTCCTGGTGGTACAGGGATGAGATGCCGACGTCGGCGGCCACGACCAGCGCGAACAGCAGCCAGGACGCGGGGGCGGCCAGGGTCGGCAGCACGCCCGTCGGAGGATCGACCTGGCGACGGATCATCTGTCGTGGTGGGCGCCGTAGTGGGCGCGGATGAGCGCGATCACGGTTTCGGCGGTGCGCTCGAGGTGGCTGCGGCCATCGGGTAACCGCGCCTCGCGGCTGATGTAGCTGCCCCGCCCCACGTGCGTGGCCGGATCCAGCCGATGCACGGTGATCTTTCCGGCACGGCGGGCCCGGTTCCATCCACTGCCGGACCACCACCGCCACCGCTGGGGAAAGATCCAGGCGCCGCTGCGCTCGATCCAGTCGCCGGCACTGGTGAGCTGATGCAGATGATGGGCGCCGGTGAGATCGTTGGCGCCGTTGTGGAACCCGCCGAGCGTGATCAGCAACAGCGGGGCACGCAGGTGGGCGCGTAACTCCTCGACCGCGCCGGTGGCGACCTGGGCGCCCCCGCTGTAGCTGAGCAACACCACCGGGACAGCACTGTCGGCCCGGTAGCCGGCCAGGGTCAGCTGATCGGCGATCTGGGCGCCCACCGCCCGGTTGTACAACGGACGGTAGCGGTGGTCGGCGGCAACGAAGATCTGCATCACGTTGTGCAGGAACAACACCAGCTCCACCCGGTGGCGCAACCACTCCCACACGGGCCGGTTGACCAGCGGATCGGCCAGCGGGGAGTAGGGCTGCACCTGGCCCAGTACCCGCAGCTCCGGCGCCGCGGCGATCAGCGCCTGAACCAGCCGGCCCCCGTCGCGGGTGTCCCCGAAGCGACGCTTGCCGATACCGTCGAGATAGACCAGGTAGGCCCGCGCGGGCCGGCCGGGATCGGCGCCTCGCGCATAGGGCATGCCCGGGGGCAGCTCGCTGGTGGCCGCGCGCCAGCCTGCGGTGTAGGCCATCAGCTCATAGCGGGCCAGCAACGCCTCGGCGAGCAGGACCAGCCCGAACACCCCGAGCAGCACCACGACCAGGACAGGGAAGCCGCTCATGCCAGCACCTGCCGCGTCCCGGTGGCGCTGATCTTCACGACCAGGCGCCGGACGGCCTCGACGGCGGCGCCCAGACCCGCTCCGGCCACGGCCAGACAGCCCGCCGCGGCCCACCAGCCCAGCCCGGTGGCCGCGGCCAGCGGGCCGGCCAACCCGGCCCCGACCCCGGTGAGCAGCAGCAGGTGCAGCAACGGCCCGAGCAAGGGAAACGCCAAGATCGCGGCGAGAAGCAGCGGGGCGACCCGGCCGGGGGTCCAGACGAACGTCGCCGCACCCGATCGCGGCGCCGATCCCACCAGCTCGGCCAGGGTCCACGCGCTCACCGGCCACAGCGCGAACACCACGCCCTCGACCACGGCACCCACCAGCAGCAACTCGACCGCGACCGACCGCGACACACCGGGCCGGCGCGCTATCAGCGGCAGAATCCGCCCGGCGGCCTCGGACAACCCCGCGAGCAACAGCACAACGACCACGACGGGTGACATCGCTCAACGCTCCTGCGGCGAATCCTCCGGAGCAGCCGATCGGCTGCTCCGGCTAGCAACAATGCGGTCCACGGCACGAAGCCCGCGGCGCCGCCAGAGGTCCCGGCCCTCGGTCGTGAACCACCGCGCACCGAATGCCGAAGCCGACACGTCCCCTGTCACTGCCCGGGAGGCTCGCGGTGGCGCCCGCCCGGGGCGGCCATGCCGGCTCAGGGGCCCCTCCGCGTGGAAGGGGCCTCACTTTTGCGATCAGGCGAGGTCGGCGAGATCCTCCTCGGTGAGGGTGATCGACCGGGCGCCCAGGTTCTCCTCCAGGTGAGCCACGGAACCGGTGCCCGGGATGGCCAGGGTGACCGGAGACAGGGCCAGCAGCCAGGCCAGGGCGATCCGGTGGACGGTCGCACCGTGCCGTTCGGCGACCTTGACCAAACCGGGGTCGTTGATGTCGGCCCTGCCGCCGCCGAGGGGGAAGAACGGGACGAAGGCGATGCGGGCCTGCGCGCAGGCCTCCAGGACGGCCGTCTCGTCGCGATTGGCGATGTGGAAGTTGTTCTGGACGGCCGCGACAGGAGCGATCGTGCGGGCCTCGGCGAGATGGCCGACATCGACGTTGCTGATGCCCAGGTGGCGGATCAGGCCCTCCTCGCGCAGCGCGGCGAGCGCCTCGAAGCGTTCGGCGAGCGACTCGCCGTGCGGGGGTTCCATCATGCCGATGCGCAGGTAGACCAGGTCGAGGCGATCCAGGCCCAGGCTCTCGAGGTTGGCCTCGACCTGGGGCCGAAGGTCGGCGGCGGTGCCCTGGCCGGGCCCGCCGGGACCGAAGACCGGGCCGACCTTGGTGGCGATGACCAGGGTGTCCGGGTACGGGAACAGGGCTTCACGGATCAGGGTGTTGGCGTGCACCGCGCCGTTCTCGCTGCGGTAGAAGTCGGCGGTGTCGATGTGGTCGACGCCGAGCTCGACGGCACGGCGCAGGACGGCGCGGCCGGACTCGGGATCGCGGGCGGGTCCGCCCGGACCGCCGTGGGGCAGGCGCATGGCGCCGAAACCGAGCCGGTCGATCGTCAGGTCGCCGCCGAGGCGGAACTGGCCGGTCATGTCTCTCCTCGTGATGTGATGTGGTGCCTGGCGGTGGATCGGCTTCTGCGCGATGCCCGGCCGGAGGCGTGACCGGCGGCGAAGCGGCGACAGCCGCTCCGGGCGGGAGGCGCTCCGCTCACGCCGCGTGCGATCGCGTGACCGGACTCTCGACGAACGTGACCGTCTCCTCGAGCGGCGCCCGGCCGGTACGGGCGTGACCCGCCGTGACGTCCTCGAACCCGATCGACATGCCGCAGAAGAGGATGAGCCCGTCCGGGGGCGACAGGACCTCCGCGACGGTCCTGTGATACACCGACCACGCCATCTGCGGGCAGCTGTGCAGCCCTTCGGCGCGGAGCAGCAGCATGACGGTCTGCAGATACATGCCGACGTCGGCCCACTGGGGCAGGCCCATGTCGCGGTCGATGTAGCAGAACAGGGCTGCGGGCGCACCGAAACAGCTCCAGTTCGCGGCGGCGGCCCTCTGGTGCGCCTCCCAGTCATCGTGCGAGATGCCGAGTGCGCCGTAGCGCTGCGCGCCGAAGGCTGATCGGCGCTCGCGGTACGGGGACTTCAGCCCGGACGGGTACATCTCGTACTCCCGCTCGTCCCAGGGAGTGCCTGCCGCCACACGCTCACCGACGCGCTTCTTGAGTTCGGCCAGCCGCGCGCCGGTCAGCACGTAGGCGTGCCACGGCTGGAGGTTCGATCCGGACGGTGCCCAGGCCGCGGCGGACAGCACGCGCTCCAGCACCTCCCTCGGGACGGGCTGGTCGGTGAATCCGCGCACTGCCCGTCGGCTCGTGACCGCCTCGTAGACGTCCACGATGGCCACCTCCCCATCCGCTCGACGCGTCCAGCTTCGGTACACTTAAGACCGTATCATTTACGATGGTATCAATCAATACCATCTGGTGGGCTGGGAGCACATTGTGACGAAGACAACTCCCAGGGCACCGGCAGCGAACGTCGCCGCCGTCTACCGCCCCACCCGTGCGGCGGGCGACCGGCGCACGGCCTACGCCTCGCCGCCCGGCGGATAGGCGAACCGGGTCAGAAGATCCCTCAGCTGCTCGGGCTCGCCGGGCCCCAGCTCGGCGACCAGACGTTCGGCCAGCGGCTCCGCCGCCACATGGGCCGCGTCGAAAAGCTCGACGCCCTTGGGCGTGATCTCCACCGCCCGCGCCCGCCGGTCCCCCGGAACGGCCTTGCGCACGGCCAGACCCATGCGCTCCAGATCGTCCACGACCCGCATGATTCCCGCCTTGTCCGACCCTGTCGCCGCCGCCAGGTCCCGCTGCACCGTGGCCCCGCGGTCGACCAGCACGATCAGGGCGGCAAAGTGCCGCAACTCGATGCCGAGCGGCCGAAGCGCCTCCGTCATCACCGCGGCCGCGCGCCAGTGCGCCCGGCGCAGCAGCAAGCCGAGAGTGAAAGGCGAGGCATCCCCGGGGCGGTCGGTCGCACGCGAAGTGGTGGTTCCGTGAGGAACGTCTGCGGTCATGAAAGCATATTACCCGCTATGTTTTCATTTAATATGGTATCAATTGAAATTAATTGCGAGCCTGGCAAGACAGCCCGCGTGATGGCCATACGCCGATCAGGCGTCCGGAGAGAGCATCTCGTACTCGATGCGGAGACGACGGCGAAGCCTGAGCCACCGGATGGCGGCCGGGCGGAGTGGAAAGCGTTGCCCTTCCAGCTTTCATCGATTATCGTCGATTTTCGATGAATGAGAGGCTGGAGCCGCTGGAGCGCGAAGCGGCGGAGGAGTACGCGAGCTGGTTCAGGGCGCTGGCCGACGGCACCCGCATCCAGATCGTGTCGTTGCTGGCCCGGCGGCGCGAGCCGATGAGCGTCGGGGAGATCGTCACCGCCGTCGGGATCGGCCAGTCGACGGTCTCGCACCACCTGAAGATCCTGTCCGAGGTGCGGTTCGTCCTGGTGGAGCGGCACGGCACCTCCAGCCTGTACCGGATCAACGAGGCCTGCGTGAACTGCTTTCCCACCGCCGCCGACGTGGTGATGGGCAATCCCGTTCCCGCGACTCCCGCCTGCGAGTAGGAGCACGCCATGGCACACGACGAGGTCGTCAACCGCTACTCCGGCCTGGCCCGCGCGGCACTGGCCGGTGAGACCGTCGCCGACTGCGGCGCGGACGCCTTCGAAAGGGGCCGCTTCGGCGCGGCCGGATACGACGACACCGCGGGACTGCCCGAGGGCGCGCTGCGGGCCGGCCTCGGCTGCGGCGACCCGGTCGCCGTCGCCGAGCTGCGTGAGGGTGAGACCGTGCTCGACCTCGGCTCCGGGGGCGGCATCGACGTCCTGCTGTCGGCCCGCCGGGTCGGCCCGTCCGGAAAGGCCTACGGCCTGGACGCCAGTGCCGACATGGTGGAGCTGGCCCGGCGCAACGCCGAGCAGGCGAGCGCGGCCAACACCGAGTTCGTGTGCGGCACCATCGAGGCCATCCCGCTGCCCGATCACGCGGTCGACGTCGTCATCTCCAACTGTGTGATCAACCTCGTCGGCGACAAGGCGGCCGTGCTGGCCGAGGCCTTCCGGGTGCTGCGGCCCGGCGGACGCCTCGGCATCAGCGACGTCGTCACCGAAGGCGCCCTCGCCCCTGAACCGCGGGTGGCCGCCGAGCTTCGGGTGGGCTGCGTCGCCGGCTCGCTCAGCGTCGCCGAGTACCGCCGGCTGCTGGCGGCGACCGGTTTCGTGGCCACCTCGATCACGCTGACCGCCGATCACGGCGAGGGAGTCCACTCGGCGATCGTCCAGGCGGTCAAGCCCGCGATCTCGCCGGGGCTGGAGATCCGGCCGATGCGCGACACCGACGCCGAGCAGGTGCTGGCCATCTACCGGGCAGGACTGGAAAGCGGCCAGGCCAGCTTCGAGACGACGGCCCCCAGCTGGGAGGGCTTCACCGCGAGCAGGCTCGCGCATCTGCGCTACGTCGCCGCCGACACCGGCACCGGTGAGGTCGTCGGCTGGGTGGCCGCCTCCCCGGTGTCGGCGCGTTCGGTGTACGCCGGAGTCGTCGAGCACAGCGTGTACGTCCACCCCGGCTGCCAGGCCCACGGGATCGGCCGAGCCCTGCTGGCCGCGTTCATCGCCGCCGGCGAGGACGCCGGGATCTGGACGATCCAGTCCGGGATCTTCCCGGAGAACGCCGCCAGCCTCTCGCTGCACCGGGCGCTCGGCTTCCGCGTGGTCGGCACCCGCGAGCGCGTCGGCTGCCACCACGGCACCTGGCGCGATGTGATCATGATGGAGCGGCGCAGCACGGTCGTCGGGCGATGACCCCGGGGCAGGCCGGGGGTGAGGTGCGGGAACATCCGGCGGCCGGCGGTGGTTGTGCATCTCGTGGCCGGTGTGCCCAGTGTCCCCGGGCCTCACCTATCGCCTTCGCGGAACACCGTTCGGCTGGAGCCGCGTTGCGCATCTCGCCGAGAGGCGACCTGCACACCGGTACGCACACGTTGAAACCAAGGCCCCGCCCCGAGTCAGGGCGGGGCCTTCGGTGTGTCCGGACGCCATTGACGAACGGGCCACCGGCTCCGAGGCGCGGGGAGGTTCATCTGCCCGCGGGGGCGTGGCGGGCCAGTTTGACCGCCGAGATCAGCAGGATGGCGGCGAGAGCGGGAATGAGGATCAGGTCGGGGACGGCGCCGAGCAGCAGGCTCATCGCCTTGTTCACGATAACGGCCGACAGGGCGGCGAAGCCGAACAGGCTGATCAACAACGGCAGCCGGAACTCCGCGCCGCCCAGGCCGATCATCCCGCCCAGCACGCCCACCGCCGCCCCGGCGCCGAAGATCAGCGGCGCCGACCCCGCCGCACGAGAGGGTACGGCGGCCTCGTTCGCGCTCACGCCCACCACGCTCCTCACTTCCTGGCACTGCCCGGCGCCCGCGCCGGGTGCGCGGGCTTCTACGGTCTCGCACCGCCTCCAGCAGGCGACGCGCGGGACGGCGACCACCATCACCGTGATCATCTGAGTTCGTGGCGCTACTTCCCGTCCAGGTCCGAACCTGTAGGTGATGCGCACGTCCGCTGTTCATGCGCCGTTTACCCACCATGGAATCGATAGATGCCAATATCGAAACTAATCGAATTAGACACTCGTCGATTCCATGTGCGGATGCCCCGGAAGCCAGCGATGACCAGTACCGACAAGCGCGACGACCTGACCATCGACCAGCAGCTGGCGATTGCCACCGCAGCCCGCAGGCTGGGTGAGGAGTTCGCCGGCACCTTCTCGGTCGAGACGATCGAGCGGTTCCTGCACACCAGCTACGACCAGTTCGCCACCCGCGCCGCGGTGGCCAACTTCCTGCCGCTGCCGGCCGAGCGCTTCGCCCGCCAGCGCCTGCACGCCCTGGCCCGCGTCGAGGGCAAAAGCGACGGGCGGCCGATCGTGTTGTTCTTGTGCGTGCACAACGCCGGCCGCTCCCAGATGGCCCTGGGCTTCTTCTCCCATCTGGCCGGCGAGCACGCGGTCGGCTGGTCGGGCGGCTCGGAGTTCGCCACGGAGATCAACCCGGCCGCGATCACCACGATGGCCGAGCGCGGCATCGACATCTCCCGGGAGTTCCCCAAGCCGTGGACCGAGGAGATCGTCCGGGCCGCCGACGTCGTGATCACCATGGGCTGCGGGGACACCTGCCCGATCTTTCCCGGCAAGCGCTACCTGGACTGGGAACTGCAGGACCCGGCGGGCAAGAGCGCCGAGGAGGTGCGCCCGATCCGTGATGAGATCGAGCGCCGGGTGCGGACCCTGCTCGGCGAGCTCGGCGTGCCCGTCAGCTGACCCCCGCACGCCGAGCACCCATAGACACCTGTCAATATAGACAGCGCATGACTTCGACGAGTATCTATTCCCGGAGGTCCGATGGAGCTGCTTCATCTCCTTGAGTGCAGCCCGCCGCTGGTTCGCGAGCCCTTGGACGTCGAGCAGGCCACCGGGATCGCGCAGGTGTTCAAGGCCCTGGGCGACCCGGTCCGGCTGCGGATCCTGTCGATCGTGGCCAGCCATTCGGGCGGCGAGGTGTGTGTGTGCGACATCACCGGCGCCTTCGAGCTGTCCCAGCCCACCATCAGCCACCACCTCAAGGTGCTCAAGGAGGTCGGGCTGCTGACCTCCGAGCGGCGCGCCTCCTGGGTCTACTACCGCCTGGTCCCCGAGACCTTGACCGAGCTGTCGGCCCTGCTGAACACCCCCGCCACCGTCTGAGCTCGCACCGCCGCACCGTTAAGGAAGATCCATGTCCTCAAGCCCACCTCCACCTCCGGCCACCGCGAGTCAGAGCGGCGTGATGGGCGCCCTATCCACCCTGGACCGGTTCCTGCCGGTGTGGATCGGCCTGGCCATGGCCGCCGGACTGCTGCTGGGGCGCCTGGTGCCCGGCCTGAACTCCGCGCTGGAGGCGGTCAAGATCGGCGAGATCTCGCTGCCGATCGCACTCGGCCTGCTGCTGATGATGTACCCGGTGCTGGCCAAGGTCCGCTACGACCGCCTGGGCACCGTCACCGGCGACCGCCGCCTGCTCATCGCCTCCCTCGCGCTGAACTGGGTGCTTGGCCCCGCGCTGATGTTCGTGCTGGCCTGGACGTTCCTGGCGGACCTGCCCGAGTACCGCACCGGCCTGATCATCGTCGGACTCGCGCGGTGCATCGCCATGGTTCTCATCTGGAACGACCTGGCCTGCGGCGACCGCGAGGCCGCCGCCGTCCTGGTCGCCATCAACTCGGTCTTCCAGGTGGTGGCCTTCGGCGTGCTCGGCTGGTTCTACCTGGAGGTCCTGCCAGGCTGGCTGGGCCTGGGTGAGGGCACCGCGCTACAGGTCTCGGCCTGGGACATCGCCCGGTACGTGCTCATCTTCCTCGGCATCCCGCTGGCCGCCGGATACCTGTCGCGCAGGCTCGGCGAACGCGCCCGGGGCCGCGACTGGTACGAGGAGCGCTTCCTGCCGAGGATCGGGCCCATCGCCCTGTACGGACTGCTGTTCACCATCGTCATCCTGTTCGCCCTGCAAGGCGGGACGATCACCTCCCAGCCCGCGGACGTGGCCCGCATCGCGCTGCCGTTGCTGGCCTACTTCGCTCTCATGTGGGGTGGCTCCTTCCTGGCCGGCCGGGCGATCGGCCTGAGCTACGAGCGCACCACCACGCTCGCCTTCACCGCGGCCGGCAACAACTTCGAACTGGCCATCGCGGTCGCGGTCGGCGTGTTCGGCGTCACCTCCGGCCAGGCCCTGGCAGGAGTGGTCGGCCCGCTCATCGAGGTACCCGTCCTGGTCGCCCTGGTCTACGTCAGCCTCTGGGGCCGCCGCCTGTTCACCACCCCCACCACCACCTCCGAGGGATCGGTTCATGCCTGACAAACCCAGCGTGTTGTTCGTCTGCGTGCACAACGCCGGACGCTCCCAGATGGCCGCCGGCTGGCTCACCCACCTGGCCGCGGGCCGCATCGAGGTTCGCTCCGCGGGCTCGGCCCCCGCCGAGAGCATCAACCCCGTCGCCGTGGCGGCGATGGCCGAGGCCGGTATCGACATCACCGGCCAGACACCGAAGATCCTCACCACCGAGGCCGTACAGGACTCCGATGTGGTGATCACCATGGGCTGCGGGGACGCCTGCCCGTTCTTCCCGGGCAAGCGCTATGAGGACTGGAAGCTGGACGATCCGGCCGGCCAGGACATCGAGGCCGTACGGGGCATCCGCGACGAGATCCGCGCTCGCATCGAGAAACTGATCGCCGAGCTCGACGCCAGGTGACCACGGCCCCGCCCTCGCCCAGGCCAGGCGGGGTGACCGGATCGCGGCCACCCCGCCTGCCTCAGGCCTGCGGCGACCCGGCCGGCAGCGACCCGGTGGCCACCGGCAATCGCGCGGCGGCCACCGGCGCACGGGCGGGTCCGCCCGCCTCGACGGACGAAGCCGCGGCGATGCTCCAGCCGTCGCATCCGCTCATCGGTGCTCACCCGCGGGATCGGCGTGTCATACGGTGGTGAGCTCCAGGCCGACCGGGCGGTGAGCGGGCTCGGCCGGCGGCGTGAACAGGGCGCCGAGCCTGTTCACCGCTTCGGGGATGATCCAGTAGTAGACCCAGGTGCCGCGGCGCTCGGAATCGATCAACCCGGCCGTCCGCAGGGTCTTGAGGTGGTGGGAGATCGTGGGAGCGCTCAGGTCGAAGGCGGGGGTCAGGTCGCACACGCACGCCTCACCGCCCGCGTGGGAGCCGATCATCGACAACAGGCGCAGCCGGACCGGATCGGCGACGGCTTTGAGCATCACCGCCAGATCGGCCGCGTCATCCTCCGACAGTGGCTCGCGGGCGATCGGCGCGCAGCACTGGACGGTGGTGGCGGTCATGCGACAACTCCCCTACTTCGACATTTGTCTAAATCATACGCGGTGGTAGGCGACCAGCGCGAGCGCGACGACGGCGCAGGCCACCGCCACGGCCGCCATCACCCGCGCGTAGCCGGCCGCCTGGGCCGGCGCGACCGCGCCCAGCGGAGCCGGCGCCTTGCCGGCGACGGAGAAGGCGTAGTGGAGCACGCCGTAGCCGATGGTCTGCGTCACGGCCAGGGCGGCGACGCAGACCATCGTGACGTGCCGGTGCGGCTTCGGCGCCGGTCGACGGCCGGCGCTCACCCGCAGCAGCCACCGCCGTCGCCGTCACCGCCGCCGACGGTGACCAGCGGGAGCGGGGCGGCGAGCAGGCCGCCACCGACGCCGGTGGCCAGGCCGACCCGCCGCTCCTGCGCCTCGGCCAGGCCGGAGGAGCACACGCCGGTCTCGGGCAGCTCCAGCCGCACGTCGTGGGCGGCCTCCCAGTCCCCGGCCAGGGCGGCGGCGACGGATCGGACCTGCTCGTATCCGGTGGCCATCAGGAACGTCGGGGCGCGGCCGTAGCTCTTGACGCCGACCGCGTAGTAGCCGGACTCCGGGTGGGACAGCTCGCGGACGCCGTGCGCCGGAACGGTGCCGCAGGAGTGCTGGTTGGGGTCGATCAGCGGGGCCAGCGCCCGGGTGGAGCCGAGGATCGGGTCGAGGTCCAGGCGCAGCTCGGAGGCGATGGAGTGGTCGGGACGGTATCCGGTGGCGGCCACGACGCGGTCGACGGTGACCGACCGCTCGGCGCCGGAGGGGTCGCGGCCGATCACCGTCACCCGGCCGCCGGTCTCGGTGACGGAGTGGGTGAAGAATCCGGTCAGCAGCGTGATGCGGCCGGAGTCGACGTGCGCCCGCAGCCGGGTGCCGATCGTCCCCCTGGCCGGGAGGGCGTCGGCACTGCCGCCACCGTAGGCACGGCCGGCGTTGGTGGCGCGGATCGCCCAGGTGATCTGCGTCTCCTCCAGCTCGGCCAGGGCCAGCAGCGTGGTGGCCGCCGAATGGCCCGCCCCCACGACGAGGGTGTGGCGGCCCTCGTAGGTCTCGCGGTCGGCGCCCAGCACGTCGGGCAGCGCGTGGTCGATGAGCGCGGCCGCCTCGGCTTCGCCGTGGGCGGGGAGGCCGTTCGCCCCCAGCACGTTGGGCGTGGTCCAGGTGCCGGAGGCGTCGATGACCGCCCCGGCCCGCAACTCCTCACCATCGGAAAGCCGCAGCAGGAAGGGGACATCGTCCCTGCCGTTGCTGCGGACCCGGTCGTAGCCCAGGCGGCTGATCGCGGTCACCGTCACCCCGAGGCGCAGCCGGGGCGCGATGGCCGGGTGCTCGGCCAGCGGGGCGAGGTAGTCCTCGACCAGTTCGGCGCCGGTGGGCAGCCAGTCCTGGTCGGGGCCACTCCAGCCCTCGGCCTCGAGAAGGCGGCGGGCGGCGCTGTCGATGTTGTGGCGCCACGGGCTGAAGACCCGCACGTGAGCCCACTGCGCGACCGACGCGCCGACCTGCTGCCCCGCCTCCAGCACGAGGAAGTCCAGGCCGCGCGTCGCCAGGTGCGCCGCGGCGGCCAGGCCGACCGGGCCGGCGCCGATGACCACGACGGGCAGGGCGCCGGGCGCGGCGTGCGCCACGATCTGCTCGATCTCGACAGCGGTGGTGGTGCCGCAGCATCCGTCACTCATGATGGCCTCTCCTGCAATTCGCGCGATGTGTGATCGTCGGGTCTCAGCGGTGGAGCAGAACCGACGAAGCGGGGCGCGTACCGCACACCCCTTGTTTAGAAGAACATCTAAGTAGTGAAGAGAGTGCCTCGTTGATTAGAGATTTGTCAAATCAGTGGATCGGCAGGCGGACTGGGCTCACCCGCAGGTGGCGCCGGAAGGGCGGTCGCCGGGCGGGCAGCAGGCCCGCAGGCCGGCCTGCAGATCGCTCAGCGCCTGGCCGATCCGGGCGGGGTCGGCCCGGTAGTAGACCGTTTTCCACTCCCGCCGAGCGCTCAGCACCCCGCCGTCGCGCAACGTCGCCAGATGGGTGGAGGTGGCCGACTGCGCCAGCGCCATCCGCTCGGCGACCTCTCCCACCGTCAGCTCGATCCCGCCGGCGAACAGCATCAGGATCCGCTGGCGGGTGTCGCTGGCCATCGCCTTGAGGAAGCCGCGCGCGGCCTCGGTCAACTCGATGTCGGTGCTCGCCGTCTCCATGGGATGACCCTATCCTTCATATTGTCATTTCTTGATTTGACGATACGATGCGGCGCATGAACACCATCGTCATCGGTGGCGGCCAGGCCGGGCTGGCCGCCACCCGAGCTCTTCTGGACGCCGGCCTGACTCCGGTGCTCCTGGAGGCAACAGACCAGACCACCGGCTCCTGGAGGCGCTACTACGACAGCCTCACCCTGTTCTCCCCCGCCCGCTACAGCTCCCTGCCCGGCCTTCCTTTCGGCGGTGACGGCGACCGCTACCCGCACCGCGACGAGGTGGTGGACCATCTGGCCCGCTACGCCCGCGATCTCGGCCGCGGGGGCGCCGAGATCCGCACCGGCGCCCGCGTCACCGCCGTCACAGCCGGTGCCCGGGGCAGTGGCTTCGTCGTGCACCTCGCCGGCGGCGGCACGCTGAACGCGCCCCTCGTGATCGCCGCCAGCGGATCGTTCGACCGCCCCCACCTGCCTGTCCTACCGGGCCGCGACGGCTTCACCGGCCAGATCCTGCACGCCGCCGCCTACACCAACCCCCTGCCGTACGCGGGCAGACGCATCGTCGTGGTCGGCGCCGGCAACTCGGCCGTGCAGATCGCCTGCGAACTCGCGCGGACCAGCACGGTGACACTGGCCACCCGCACGCCGATCCGCTTCGTCGACCAGCGGATCCTGGGCAAGGACCTGCACTTCTGGTTCACCGTCACCGGTTTCGACCGCCTGCCTGCCCGCCTGGTGAAAACTCCGCCCACCGCCCCCGTCCTGGACGAGGGCCTCTACCGCCGGGCACTGCGCGAAGGCGAGCTCGACCGGCGCCCGATGTTCACCCACCTCGACGGCGACGACGTGGTGTGGGCCGACGGCAGCCGTGAATCCGTCGACGTGATACTGCTGGCCACCGGGTATCGGCCCAGCCTGGACTACCTGGACGGGCTCGACGCCCTGGACGAGACCGGCCGCCCCCGCCACGTCCACGGCCTGTCCACCGTCCATCCCGGCCTGGGCTTCCTCGGCCTGGAATGGCAGCGCACCCCCGCCTCCAACACCTTGCGCGGAGTGGGCCGCGACGCCCGCCACCTCACCCGCAGGCTCAAAACCCACCTGTCGCGGTAGCCCGGTGTGCACCCGTTCCGGGAGGGCGCGCCCGGTGACCGGGCCGCCGGAAACCCTGTGACGACCGCCGGATGGCCTTACCCGGCACGTCATCGGCGTGGCGCGCCTCGCCGGCTCCCGGCCTGTGCCCGCGAGCGTCAATCTTCCCCGCGTCCGCCACGACCCGCAGGTCATGTCGTGTGGCCAGGACGTCTTCGGGCACATAAATGCCGCACCTTCAACGGTTTTCGATAGCCCGCATCCATGACGAGCGTGTACGCGGCACGTCCCCGAGACCTGCCCGCGACGGCAAGGTCTGGCGGCATTCGAGAATCCAGAAGGAGCGACACCCATGCCCATCAACCGACCTTTGCCCCGCAGGCTCGCACCGGCCGTCACGGTGACGGCCGGTGTGCTCGCACTCCTGACCGCCTGCGCGAGCGGCGACGTCACGGCCGGGCTCCCCGGCGTGGCCGGCGTTCCGGCCGCCTCCCCGACCCAGGGGCCGGGCGCTTCCTTCAACGCGGCGGATGTGACGTTCGCCCAGATGATGACCGAGCACCACAGGCAGGCCGTGAAGATGGCCGAGCTGGCCCGTACGCGTACCCGAGACCCGGAGATCAGGAACCTGGCGGCCACGATCGACAAGGCTCAAAGGTTGGAGATCACCACCATGACGGGCTGGCTGGCGCGGTGGGGCGAACCCGCGACGCCTTCCGGAGGAATGCGGGGACACCGCATGCCCGGAATGATGACCGGCGAGGACATGAAGAGGCTCGGCGCGGCCAGGGGCAGGGAATTCGACCGCATGTTCCTGCAGATGATGATCGCCCATCACCAGGGGGCGATCGAGATGGCCGGAATCGAGCGGACTCAAGGGTCCGACCCGGAGGCCGGGAAACTGGCCACGACCATCGAGGCCACTCAGCGGACGGAGATCGGGCGGATGCGGAAACTGCTCGACCGGCGCTGAACCCAGCCGCCTCAGGGATTCCGCACGCTCGCCCCTCCGGACCCGGTGCCGGCCCGGCCGGGTGTCAGGACGGCGGCCACGAGGGCCGCGGCACCTGCGGCGACCGCGGCGAGGACGTAGCCGTTGGTGAACCCCGAGAGCGTGTCCCCGACCAGGCTGGCCGCTGCGACGCTGGAGATGGCGGCGGCTCCGATGGAGGCGCCGAACTCGTGGAACGTGCTGACGATGCCGGAGGCGATGCCGGACTCGTGCGGGGCCACCTGGCCCAGAGCGGTCGCCGAGGCGACGACGAACAGGGCGCCGGTCCCGGCGGCCGCGAGCGCCGTGCCCGCCACCACGGTCACGGTATGCGTCGACAGGGCGGGCACGGCCATGCCGATCGCGGCGGTGAGCAACCCGGCCACGGCGAGCCGGCGCGCTCCGGCCCGGGCGATGGCCCGGCCGGTGAGGTCGGCCCCGAGCATCGTCGCCGCCGCGACCGGAAGGAACAGCAGACCGGTCTGCAGAGCGCCGAAGCCCTGGGCGTGCTGGAAGTAGAACGTGCCGAGGAAGAACACCGCGACCATCAGCGCCGTCGCCATCACGATGAGGAACGTGCCGGTGGCCACCGGGCGCCGGACCAGCAGTGTGACGTCCATCAGGGGCGAGGCGGCGGTCTTCTGCCTGGCCACGAACGCCAGGTAGCCCGTCGCGGCCGCCAGCAGGAGCCATCCGGTCGTGGCGGTGAGCCACCCGTGGTCCCCGGCGCGAGTGATCGCGTAAATCACGGCACCGGACGAGGCGGTGACCAGCAGCGCACCGAGCACGTCGAGCCGGGCCCTGGGCGCGGCCACGCCGTGGTGCGGCAGCATCCGGGCAAGGGCGACGAGGATCACCAGCCCGATGGGCACGTTGACGTAGAAGACCCACGGCCAGCCCGGGCCGGCGGTGAGCAGCCCTCCCAGCAGCACGCCGAGAGCCGCGCCCCCACCGCCGAGCGCGGACCAGACGCCGAGCGCCTTGTTCCGCTCGTCGCCGTCGAACAGGGTCACCAGAAGTGACAGGGCCGACGGAGACAGCAGCGCCGCACCGGCTCCCTGCGCGATGCGTCCGCCCAGCAGCATGCCGGCGGAGTCGGCGAACCCGGTCACCAATGACGCCACCGTGAAGATCAGCAGGCCGGCGAGGACCACTCGTCTGGCCCCGGCCAGGTCGGCGAGCCGCCCGCCCAGCAGCATCAGGCCGCCGAACGTCAACGTGTACGCGCTGACGGTCCACGTCAGCGCCTCACGGCTCAGGTCCAGGTCGGTCTCGATGTGCGGGAGCGCGATGGCCACGACCGTGACGTCGAGGATCAACATCAGTTGGGCCACCCCGAGAAAGGCCAGGATGCGCCATCGCGACGGATGAGCCGAGCTGTCCGGCGGAGATGGTTCGTGGATCTCATGGTGCGTCACCGAGAGCCTCCAGCTAACTCGTATGGTTGTGTACGACTTCGAGCCGTGAGAGTAACACGTATATCCACGTACGAGTTAAGGTGGTGGCATGCCTACCGTCTCTGCCGGTCCGCGCCGGCGCGCGGACGCCGAACGCAGCATCGCCCGCATCGTCTCCGCAGCGCGCGAGCGCCTGAGCAGCGATCCGGACGCGAGTGTCGACGACATCGCCAAGGCCGCCGGAGTGGGCCGGATGACGCTCTACGGCCACTTCCGCACCCGGGCGGAACTCGTCGAGGCCGCGCTGGTCGACGCGCTGCGCGCCGGCGAGGAGGCGCTGTCGTCCGTCGATCTCACCGGAGACGCCCGAGACGCCCTGGCCCGGCTGCTCGACTCCAGTTGGGCCCTCGTGGCCGAGTCCATGGCGTTGTCGAGCGCCGCGCAGAAAGCCCTTCCCGCCGGGCGCGTTCGCGAGCTGCACGCCGCCCCCGCGCGGCGCGTCGAAGAGCTCATCCGCCGCGGCCAGGACGACGGCGTGTTCCGCACCGACCTGCCGATCTCCTGGCTGATCAATGTCCTGCACTACATCCTGAAAGGCGCCGCGGAGGAGAGCCGCACCGGGCGCATGGAGACGGGTGAGGCCGCCCGCGTCGTCATCGCGACGGCACAGGCGATCCTGGTCTCCGCCCCGCCGGACTCTCACGCGCCACCGAAGTAGCGCGCCGCCCCGTGCTCCCGGCGGGCGTGGCCACCACCGGGATCGGCGAGCCCGCGCGGAACCCGAACACTCCGTGCCACCGGCTCACGAACTCACCGCTCGCGCCCCGCCCGTTGTGATTTCCCGGACGCCGACGTCGCCGAGATCCCGTCGTCCTCCCCCGGTGGCGATGTCGGCGAGTCCCGACCCCATTGGCAATTTAACCCCTAGGGGGTATGTTGAGGTCGCAGATCGAGATACCCCACCCAGGTATCCGTGAGAGGAGACCCTTATGTGCACGGCATGCGCGTGCGGTACCGCGGAGAGCGTCTCCGCGCAGGTGGAGACCGGCGGCGGGAGCGTCTACCAGGTCAGCGGGATGACCTGTGGGCACTGCGTCTCCTCGGTCTCCGGCGAGATCGGCAAGGTCGGCGGCGTGAGCGACGTTCAGGTCGACCTGGCCACCGGCGCCGTCACCGTCAGCGGGGCGGGCTTCTCCGACGAGGAGATCCGCGCGGCCGTGGACCGGGCGGGCTACACGGTGGCCGACGCCTCCTAGGGCGACTTCGCCCGAGAGAACGAACGGTGGGCGTGCACTGGCATGCACGCCCACCCACGGGGCCGACCGGACTCGACGTCACACCCAACCCCATGACGCATCCTGCCATCACGGCGTGGATGCGAGGAATCAGGAGCGCGGCATGAACGCCGTCGACCCCCGCAGGTGGCAGGCACTCATCGTGCTCGCCGCCGCGCAGTTCATGGTCATCATGGACACCTCCATCATCGGCGTCGCGCTGCCCGACATGCAGCGCGACCTCGGCTTTTCCCCCGGCGACCTGCAGTGGGTGTTCAACGCCTACGTCATCGCCTTCGGCGGCCTGCTGCTGCTCGGCGGCCGGCTGTCGGACCTGTTCGGCGCCCGTAGGATCTTCACCGCCGGCTGGATCATCCTGATCGCCGGTTCCGTCGTCGCCGCGCTGGCGGGCGAGGCCTGGATCGAGATCCTCGGCCGCGGCGTCCAGGGCGTCGGCGGCGCGCTCATCGCGCCGTCCTCGATGACCCTGCTCATGATGCTCTTCGGCCACGACCCGCGCGAGCTGGGCAAGGCCATGGCCCTGTACGGCGCGGCGGCGCCGGCGGGCGGCACCGCCGGGGTGTTCCTGGGCGGCGTCATCACCGAGTACCTCAGCTGGCCCTGGGTGTTCGTCGTCTACGTCCCGATCGGCCTGGCCACCCTCGCGGCCGTCCCCGCCCTGCTGCCCGCCGTCTCGGGCAGGCGCGGCTCGGTCGACGTACTGGGCGCGATCTCGGTCACCGCGGGTGTCGCCCTGGCGGTCCACGCCGTCGTCCGGGCCCCCGAACAGGGCTGGGGCTCGACCACCACGCTGCTGGAACTCGCCGGAGCGGTCGCGTTGCTGGCACTGTTCCTGGTGATCCAGCGCACGGTTCGCGAGCCTCTCATGCAGCTTCGCGTATGGAGGACGCCCGGCCTGGCCGCCGCCAACCTCGCGATGGCTCTGCTGGGGGCCGCCTGGATCCCGATGTGGTACTTCCTCAACCTCTACCTGCAGCAGGTGCTCGGCTACGGCGCCTTTCCCAGCGGCGCGGCCCTGCTGCCGATGACCGTCGCCATCATGATCTTCATGATCGGCGTCACCGCGAGGCTGCTGGGCCGGTTCGGCGCCAAGCCGCTGATCGTCGCCGGCCTGCTCGTCCTGGCCGTGGGCCTGGCAGGGTTGTCGCTCGCCAGGCCGGGCGGGACGTTCGCCGTCGACGTGCTGCCCGCCTCACTGATCGCCGCGGTCGGCATGTCCCTGGCCTACATCCCGGCCATGATGTCGGCCATGTCCGGGGTGCGGCCCGAGCAGAGCGGTCTGGCCTCGGGGATCGTCAACACCACCTACCAGGTCGGCTCCGCGCTCGGCCTGGCCGTGATGACCGCGATCGCCACCTCCCGGGGGGCCGCGCAGCCGGGGAACCTGCCCGCGCTCACCGGCGGTTTCCAGGCCGCCTTCATCGGGGCCGCGGCCGTGGCCGCCGCCGGTGCCGTACTGACCCTGCTGCTCATGCGCACGCCGAAGCAGGCGGCGCGAACGCGGCCGCAGGAGCCGCAGCCGGCCGGTGTGTGACGGTTCCGGGGGCGCGTCGCAGGCGCGCCCCCGCAACGCCGCCGCGGATCGCGCCTGGCGACCCAAAACTCCGGAATACCATACGGGGGTATCCTGTTGTAGGAGATGACGACGAAGGGCGGGGACATGCACGGCTACACCCACAACAAGCAGGACCACCTGCGGCGGCTGCGCCGGATCGAGGGGCAGGCACGGGGCCTGCAGCGGATGGTCGAGGAGGACAAATACTGCATCGACATCCTCACCCAGGTGTCGGCGGCCAACCGGGCCCTGCAGTCCTTCGCGCTGTCCCTGCTGGAAGAGCACCTGGCGCACTGCGTGGCCGAGGCCACCGCCAAGGGCGGCGCCGAGGCCGAGGAGAAGGTCAAGGAGGCCACCGAGGCCATCGCCCGCCTCGTCCGTTCCTGATCGACGAAACCCAGCACACAGAAGGAGTGATCGCTATGACCACCACCTACACCGTCACAGGCATGACCTGCGGCCACTGCGTCTCCTCCGTCGAAGAAGAGGTCGGCGGGGTCCCTGGCGTCACCGGCGTCGACGTGGATCTGGCTACCGGCCTGGTGACCGTCCGCAGCGAGAGCCCGATCGACACGGCGCAGATCACCGCCGCGGTCGCCGAAGCCGGATACGAAGTGGTGACTCCGTCATGAACACACCGGCCAGGCTGGGCGCCTACGCCCTCGGACTCGTCGTGATCTTCGGCGGCGCTCTGGGGGCCGGCAATGCGGTGGGCGCGAGCGGACCCGCCCCCACGGCGGACGCTCACCCGATCCACGCGACCCCGACCGCGAGCCAGGCGGGCGATCACGCAACCCACACCGACCCGGCCCCTGCCCCGGCCACGACCGGCAAGCCCGTTCCCGGAGGTCTGCAGGTGTCCCAGGACGGTTACACCCTGCTGCCCCAAACCCTCACACTCCAGCCGGGCAAGACGACGGATTTCCGGTTCAGCGTGATCGGCCCCGATGGAAAGCCCGTCACCGCCTACCGGACAGAGCACGGCAAGAGGCTGCACCTCATCGTGGTCTCCCGCGATCTGGGCAGCTTCCAGCACCTGCACCCCGAACTGACCGGCGACGGCGTGTGGTCGGTGAAGCTGACCCTGCCCGAGGCGGGCACCTACCGGGCGTTCGCCGACTTCGCCCCCGAGGGCGGCCGCGGGCTGACGTTGGGCGTCGACCTGCAGGCCCCCGGCGCCCAGGAACCCGAGGCGCTGCCCGCGACGAGCCGTACCGCCACGGTCGACGGCTACACCGTCACCCTGGACGGGGACCTGACTCCCGGCGCCTCCAGCAGGCTCACCCTCAAGGTCGGCAAGGACGGCCACCCCGTCGCCGACCTGCAGCCCTACCTGGGCGCCTACGGTCACCTGGTCGCCCTGCGCGCCGGAGACCTGGCCTACCTGCACGTGCACCCCGACGGGGAACCAGGTGACGGTAAGACTCCGCCGGGCCCGCGGATCACCTTCTACGCCGAGGTGCCCAGCCGCGGCGACTACCGGCTGTTCCTGGACTTCCAGCACGAGGGAACCGTGCGCACCGCCGACTTCACCGTCCGCGCCGGTGAACTCCCCGCCCCGGCCACGACGCCGAGCCCGGCGGCGGCCACGCCGTCCGCATCCGCCTCGCACGGCGACCACGACCACTGACAGCCGGCATGACGAGCGAAAGGAGCAGGTGATGTCCTCCCTCACCGACGACAGGGCCCAAGACACGGTCGAACTCTCGATCGGCGGCATGACCTGCGCGTCGTGCGCCAACCGGATCGAGCGCAAGCTCAACAAGCTCGACGGCGTGAGCGCGACCGTGAACTACGCCACCGAAAAAGCCAAGGTCACCTTCGGTGAAGGCGTCGATCCTCAGACGCTGATCGCCGAGGTGGAGAAGACCGGCTATACCGCCGCGCTCCCCGCGGAGCCGAAGGCTGACAATGCGCCGGGCGAGGCGGGAGGTGAACCGGCCGATGAGCTCGCTCCGCTGCGCCAGCGTCTGATCACCTCGGTGGTGCTCGCCGTGCCGGTGATCGCCATGTCGATGATCCCGCCCCTGCAGTTCGTCAACTGGCAGTGGCTGTCGCTCACCCTGGCCGCCCCGGTCGTCGTCTACGCCGGCTGGCCCTTCCACCGGGCCGCCTGGACGAACCTGCGCCACGGCGCCGCGACCATGGACACCCTGGTCTCCCTCGGCGCCGTCGCCGCGCTCGGCTGGTCGCTGTGGGCGCTGTTCTTCGGCACGGCGGGCACGCCCGGCATGACCCACCCGTTCGCGTTCACCATCGAGCGCACCGACGGCTCGGGCAACATCTATCTGGAGGCCGCCGCCGGAGTGACGGCGTTCATCCTGGCCGGCCGCTACTTCGAGGCCCGCTCCAAGCGCCGCGCGGGCGCCGCCCTGCGGGCCCTGCTGGAGCTGGGGGCCAAGGACGTCGCCGTCCTGCGCGACGGTGTCGAGACCCGCGTCCCCGCCGAGGAGCTCAAGGCGGGTGACCGGTTCGTCGTCCGGCCCGGCGAGAAGATCGCCACCGACGGCGTGATCGAAGAGGGAACCTCCGCCATCGACGCCTCCATGCTCACCGGCGAATCGGTGCCGGTGGAGGTGCGCCCCGGCGAGGCGGTGACCGGCGCGACCGTCAACGCCGGTGGCCGCCTGCTCGTCCGCGCCACCCGCGTCGGATCCGACACCCAGCTGGCCCGGATGGCCAGGCTGGTCGAAGACGCTCAGACGGGTAAGGCCCAGGTCCAGCGGCTGGCCGACCGCATCTCCGGGATCTTCGTGCCGGTCGTGATCGCGTTGGCCGTCGGCACGCTCGGCTACTGGCTGGGAATCGGCGACGGGGCCGGGGCGGCCTTCACCGCCGCGGTGGCCGTGCTGATCATCGCCTGCCCGTGCGCCCTGGGTCTGGCCACGCCGACCGCCCTGCTGGTCGGCACCGGGCGCGGCGCCCAGCTCGGCATCCTGATCAAGGGCCCGGAGGTGCTGGAATCCACCAGGAAGATCGACACCGTCGTGCTCGACAAGACCGGGACCGTCACCGAGGGCAAGATGACCCTGGTCGGTGTCCATCTCGCCGACGGCGAGGACGAGACGCAGGTGCTGCGCCTGGCGGGCGCCCTGGAGCACGCCTCCGAACACCCCGTCGCCCAGGCCGTCGCCCGAGGAGCGGCCGAACGCGTGGGCGAGCTGCCCACCCCCGAGGACTTCGCCAACCGCGAAGGCCTCGGCGTACAGGGCATCGTCGACGGACACGCCGTGCTGGTGGGCCGCCCCGCGCTGCTCGCCGAGTGGTCCCAGCACCTGCCCACCGGCCTGGAGCGGGCACTCGCCGAGGCGCAGGCGGCGGGCCGCACAGCCGTCGCGGTCGGCTGGGACGGCCGGGCTCGCGCGGTCCTGGCGGTGGCCGACACCGTCAAGCCCACCTCGGCCGAGGCGATCCGACGGCTACGCGCCCTGGGCCTGAGGCCGGTGCTGCTCACCGGCGACAACGAGACCGTCGCGCGGTCGGTCGCGGCCGAGGTCGGCATCACCGAGGTCATCGCCGAGGTGCTGCCCGCCGGCAAGGTCGACGTCGTCAGGCGGCTGCAGGCCGAGGGCAGGTCGGTGGCCATGGTGGGTGACGGCGTCAACGACGCCGCGGCGCTCGCCCAAGCCGATCTGGGCCTGGCCATGGGCACCGGCACCGACGCGGCCATCGAGGCCTCCGACCTCACCCTGGTCCGCGGCGACCTGCGGGTGGCCGCCGACGCCATCCGGCTGTCACGCCGCACCCTGGCCACCATCAAGGGCAACCTGTTCTGGGCCTTCGCCTACAACGTGGCCGCCCTGCCCCTGGCCGCGCTCGGCCTGCTCAACCCGATGATCGCCGGGGCCGCGATGGCGTTCTCCTCGGTCTTCGTGGTCGGCAACAGCCTGCGCCTGCGCACCTTCACATAGCGAGACACCGGTGCGGCCGCGTTCGAGCACGTCCCCGACCGACGCCGGCCGGTGATACGACCACAGGCACTCCATGATCGTGGACTCCAGGTCTCCCGGACCGCGCATCAGGCGAGACTTCCCTCTACCGGCTGATCACTTACCGCCACCGGCCGTCGTAGAGGTCCGACCGTGCGTCACCTCGGCCCCCGGCCCGCCGGTCGCCGGGGGCGCGATCCGGGCGGGCCCGCGGCCCGCGACCTCCGGCACAAGGAGTGTTGTCCATATACCCCCTACCCGTATAAGGTGAGTGAAGTGTCGAGACAGTGCGCAGACCGGGAGGCTGTGATGGCGGAATCGATGGGTTCCAGGGATCATGCCGGACACGACGAGCCCCACGGGCACGACCACCTCGGGCACGCCGGTCATGCGCAGAAGGCCACCTGGCGAGTAGCCGCCTCGGCGACCTTGCACTGCCTCACCGGGTGTGCCATCGGTGAGGTGCTCGGCATGGTGATCGGCACGGCTCTGGGATGGCCGAACGTGCCCACCATCGTCCTGGCCATCGTGCTGGCCTTCTTCTTCGGCTACGCGCTCACCCTGGTCGGGTTGCGCAGGGCCGGCGTCGACTGGCGCAAGGCCCTGCGACTGGCGCTGGCGGCCGACACCCTGTCCATCCTCGTCATGGAGATCGTCGACAACGGGGTGATGATCGCCGTCCCCGGCGCCATGGACGCCGAGCTGACGTCCGGCCTGTTCTGGGGCGCCCTCGCCTTCGCCCTCCTGGTGGCCTTCCTGGTCACCACGCCCATCAACAAGTGGATCATCGGCCGGGGCAAGGGACACGCCGTTGTCCACGCCTACCACCACTGACGGGCACCGGCGAGCACCGACCGGATACGCCCGATGCTCGACGCCCAGCAGGCCGCCTCCGTGGAAGCCGTGCGCCTCGAAGGCCTCCTCCATGGCGCCTGCCGTGCCGCGACGGTCCTGCCGGGCAGGCCGCCCTCTCGATCCGCCGCGCTCCTCAGGCCGAGGGGCGCGAGGCCCGGACGTAGTAGAGCATGACCGGCAGGTCGCCCTCGTCGGTGATGTGGAATCCGGCGTCGGGGATCAGGTCGCCGAGCAGGTCCCGAGGGCTGTGCCGCATCGCGGGGCCCGACACCATGCCGACGAGATGGGCGAGCAGGTGGTTGGCGGGCGGGCGGAACTCGGCGATCAGCAGCCGCCCGCCCGGCCGCAGTACCCGGAACATCTCCCTTACGGCGGCGCCGCGCTCGGCGGCCGGCATGTGGTGGACGGCCAGGCTGGAGACCACCACGTCGAAGGAGGCGTCGGGCAGGTCGAGCGCCTGCCCGGCGCCCGCGACGTAGGAGCAGTTGCCCGGGGCGCGTCGGCGGGCATGGTCGATCATGGGTGGTGAGGGGTCGACGCCGGTCACGTGGCCTGCCGGGCCGACGAGCGGGGCCAGGATCCGGGTCAGGTAGCCGGTGCCGCAGCCGACGTCGAGCACCTGGTCGCCCGGCCGGGTTCCGGACAGCGCCGCCAGGCGGGTGAAGATCTCGCGTCGTCGCCCGAGCAGGCCGATGTCGGCCGCGATGTCGTAGGCGCGGGGGTGATCGATCGTCCCGCCCTCGTCGGCGTGCTCGGCGTGATCGTGGAGCAATCTGCCCAGTCCCATTACCGTTCTCCTCTCGAACAACCTGTTCAATAATGAATGATCCGTTCGTTAGCATGACGGGGTCAACAACCACTTCCGCCTTGCTGTGCCATACCGAACAGGACCGGTGAAGTGTCCGGAAACACCGACAGGCGGGTGCGGCGCACCCGGCAGGCGATCCAGCGCGCGCTGGTGGAGCTGATCCTGGAGAAGGGGTATGAGCCGGTGACCGTCACCGACCTCATCAACCGCGCCGACGTCGGGCGCTCGACCTTCTACGCCCACTTCGCCGACAAGCAGGCCGTGTTGTTCGCCAACCTGGACGAGATCGCCTTTCTGCATCCGGCCCCGAGTACCGACGGCCCGCTGTTCGGTTTCAGCCTGGCGATGTTCGAGCACGTACAGGAGCAGCGCAGGCTGGTGCGGGCATTGCTCGGACGCCGTGGTGGCCGGATGGTGATGGCCCACGGCGAGCAACTGTTGCAGGCCGTCATCCGCGACGAGCTGCTCGCCCGGGGCGGGCGCGCCGGTGCCTCGCTCGATCTGGTGGTCACCTGCGCCGTCGGGGCGTTCATGGCCTTGGTGCGCAAGTGGGTGGACGGGGAGATCGACGCCACGCCGGCCGAACTGGACGCGGCGTTCCACATGACGATCACACCCGGCGTACGAGCGTTACTGGCTCGGACGTGAGACCGGCGCGAAAGGCCGCCGGATCGTGACACGCCACCGGCTGGACGGCATGCTCCTGAAGACCTCCACAACCTGGGCGTATGCCATTTCAGCATAGATTTGCCTGTTTCCGTCTTTGACGGCATCGGATGCCGGCGTGAGACTTCTCTCCGCCCCGATCCATGACAGGAAGGCATCCCACCGTGCCCACCCGGCTTCTCCGACGCGCCGCGCTCCGGGCGCTGGCCTCCCTCGCGCTCGTCCCGATGGCGGGGGTCACCGCGACCGGCCACGCGTCCGCCGCCCCGTCCACCGTCCCTGCCGCGCCGGCGCCGGGCCAGATCCGGGCCGCGAAGGAGCTGCGCGCGCTGGAGGCGTCCTTCAAGGGCCGGATCGGCGCGTACGCCGTCGACACCGCCACCGGCGCGACGATCGGCCACCGGTCGGGCGAGCGTTTCCCGATGCTGTCCACCTTCAAGGCGATGGCCGCCGCGGCCGTGCTGCACAGGGCCCGCACCTCCGAGCCCGGCCTGATGGACAAGGTCGTGCGCTGGACGGCCGCCGACCTGCGGGAGCATTCCCCGGTCACCGGGAAGCACGTGAAGGACGGGCTGACCGTCGCGCGGCTGTGCGAGGCGGCCGTCACCCGGAGCGACAACACCGCGGCCAACATGCTGCTGAGGCAGATCGGCGGCCCCGCCGGCCTGACCCGCTACCTCCGGACGCTGAAGGACCCGATCTCCCGGCTGGACCGGTGGGAGACCGAGCTCAACGACTGGAGTCCCAAGGAGAGGCGCGACACCACGACGCCCGCGTCCATGGGCCGTGACCTGCGCGCGGTCACGGTGGGGAACGCCCTCCACGCCAAGGACCGGGAACGGCTGAACGCCTGGCTGATCGCGAACACGACCGGGGACGCCCGCATCCGGGCGGGCCTGCCCAGGACCTGGACGATCGGCGACAAGACCGGTACGAGCTCCAGGTACGGGGCGGGGAACGACATCGCGGTGGTCTGGCCGGGCAGGTCGGCCGCCCCCGTCATCATGTCGATCTACACCAACCGCCGGACCGCGGACGGCGCCGTCGACGACAAGGTGGTCGCGAAGACCGCCACCATCCTCGCCCGCGGCCTCGGCAGGCTCTGATGCCGGGACAGCGTGAAGAGCCGGGGATCACCTCTCTCGCCGCGCTCCCCGGCCCCGTTCGTCCGATGCGCGCCAGGGGCGAAGGATGAACCCCTTCGGCGAGGAGCCGGACGACGCCGTCCGGCGGGCGCACCGCCCGCGCCGGGCCGGGACCCGATCGTCGGCGGGGGCGAAGATCGTGCGTCTGGCCGGCGCGGCGACGGCGGTGGGGGTGCTGACGGCCGGGCTCGCCCTGCCGGCCGTGGGAGGCGCGGGGGTGGTGATCGTCGGAGCGTCGGACGGGCTCGACCTCAATCCCGCGGAGCTCGCCGAGCCTCCGCTCGCCGAGAAGACGACCGTCCTCGACGCCGGGGGCCGTCCGATCGCGCAGTTCTGGGACGTGTACCGCGAGGTCGTACCGCTCGGCCAGGTCTCCGACGTCATGAAGAGGGCCATCGTCTCGATCGAGGACTACCGCTTCTACGAGCACGGTGCGATCGACCTCGAAGGCACGATGCGGGCCCTGGCCAAGAACCTCTCCTCGGGCAGGACGAGCCAGGGGGGTTCCAGCATCACCCAGCAGTACGTCAAGCAGGTGCTGCTGAACACCGCCGTCACCGAGAAGGAGAAGGAAAAGGCCCTGGAGGCCAGCTACGCGCGCAAGCTCACCGAGCTGCGCTACGCGATGGGGGTCGAGCGGAAGTACACCAAGGACCAGATCCTCGAGAAGTATCTCAACATCGCCTACTTCGGCGCCGGGGCCAACGGCATCGAGGCGGCGGCCAGGCGGTTCTTCGGCGTGCGCGCCTCCCGGCTCAACCTGTGGCAGGCGGCCACCCTGGCCGGAGCCGTGCAGCTGCCCACCGCCACCGATCCGGAGGGCGGCAGGGAGAACCGGCGAAGGCTGCTGGAACGGCGCGACGTCGTGCTCGACCGGATGGCGGAGCTCGGCGCGATCACCCCGCGGCAGGCCGCCGAGGCCAAGTCCAGGAAGCTCGGCTACCGGGGCACTCCCCTGCCCGGCAACTGCACGGCCAGCCCGTACCCCTACTTCTGCGTGTACGTGCGCGAGGAGTTCCTGCGCGATCCCGCGTTCGGCAGGACCGCGGAGCAGCGCGCCCGGCTCCTCTACCGCGGCGGCCTGACGATCAGGACGACGCTGGACCCCCGCATGCAGGCCGCGGCCGAGAAAGCCGTCAAGAGACACGTCCACGCCTCCGACGACCCCGTCGCCGCCGAGGCGCTGGTCCAGCCGGGCACCGGGATGATCAAGGCCATGGCGGCCAGCCGCGAGTACGGCACCTCCGCGCGCAGGCGCGAGATGTCGTACAACATCGTGGCCGACACCGACCACGGCGGCATCGGCGGGTTCCAGGCGGGCTCGACGTTCAAGACCTTCACCCTGATCACGGCCCTGAAGCAGGGCATGAGGATCGACGACGGCTTCACCGTCGGAAACGGCTACCGCGCCTCGGGCTACGCCGACTTCAAGAACTGCGAGGGCGAGAACATCGGCGACCCGACGCACACCGTCACCAACGACGAGGGATCTCCCGGCTTCAAGTCGCTGCAGACCGGCACCTGGCAGTCGGTCAACACCTTCTTCATGGAACTCGAGCGCCGCGTCGGCCTGTGCGACACCGTCCGGACCGCCAGGTCGCTGGGCATCAAGCGCGCCGACAACCGCGAGCTGCAGGAGTACGAGACCTTCACCCTCGGCATCAACGAGATGGACCCGGTGACCGTCGCGAGCGCCTACGCCGCCATCGGCGCGCGCGGGAAGTACTGCGCTCCCATGGTCGTCACCCGGGTCACCGACCGGAACGGCAGGGCGACCGGCTACCGGCCGAAGTGCCGCCAGGTGCTGGATCCCGAGATCGCGGACGCCACGGCGCACATCCTGTCGGGGGTGTTCACCAAGGGCACGATGCGAGCGGTGGGCGGCATCGGCCGCGCCGCCGCCGGCAAGACCGGCACCAACGACGACCAGGCGAGCGCGTGGTTCGCGGGGTTCACCCCGGACCTGGCCGGCGCGGTGAGCATCGGCGACCCCCGAGGCGCCGTCGCGCACAAGCTGAACAACGTCACCATCGGCGGCAGATACCACGGCGCCGTCTTCGGGGCCACCATTCCCGGGCCGATCTGGAAGGACACCATGATCGGCGCGCTGAGGGGCGTGAGGGCCACCTCCTTCACCCCGATCGATCCGGTGCGTTTCGGCGGCTGCGGGCGGCACTGCCGGCCGGCCCGGACGCCTCCGGGCGGGGATCCGCACCACCTCGGCGACATCATGAACCGGGCGGGCGACCACGTGCGCGCCCGGCCACCCCGCTCGCCCGCCCCGCGCAAAAGCCGCGCCGCCCCGCCCCCCGCCCCCGCGAACCCCGGCACGGCCCGCAGATCCTGAAGCCGCACACCGGCACTCTCCCCTGCCCGGAGCTTTCCGGGTGGACGCGCCGGTCCGGCCTCACCGGTGCCCCGATCTCCCCGCCTCGTCCTGGACGACGCCGCCGAACCCGCGCGGCCCGCGCCGCGCCTTCGGCTCACGGCCGGTGCGCACACCGATCCGGCCCCGCGCAAGGCACGGCGTGCAGCAGTGAACGCAGCAGCCGCGCGGCGGTGCCGGCGGACACCTCGCCGGGGGTGTTCACGATCTGGGCGGCGAGTCCGTCGACGAACGTGTGCAGGAGCGCCGCCCAGAGCTCGACCTGGGCATCGGGGTGCGGGACCGTGGCCCGGTCCGGTTCGCGGATCGACTCGTGCCCGCGCAGGACGGCGACGCACTGGCGGTACAGCGCCCGCTGGTCGCTCCACGTCACAGAGCCTCCCTCCGGAGGGTGCCGGCGTTCCCATTCCACGATCGCCGACCACAGCGCGTACTCCTCGCGCCGCTCGGCGTCGAGCGGCAGCATCTCCTCCACGATCGTGGCGATCCGCTCGACCGCCGAACCCCGCGTGCGGGGCCGCTGGACGCGCGGCAGGACCCGTCGGCGGAGGGCGTCGGTGGTGGCCCGCACGACGTAGGCCTGCAACTCGTGCTGGTTGCCGAAGTAATGCCGCAGCGACCCGGTGGACCAGCCGGCTTCGGCGGCGACCCCGCGGACGGTCACACCGGCGAGGCCCTCGCGCAGGATCACCCGGATGGCGGCCTCGCCGAGCTCGGCCCGCCGCCGGTCATGATCAACGAGTCGTGGCACGTCAACACATTAGCACGCATGTGTTATTTTAACTGACACGGGCGTATTATTACGGCTCGTTGGCTCCCGTAAGGAGACAGGTTTGTCGATCGAGACGATCGGGGCGGTGCTCGGGCTGGCCCTGCTCGACACGCTGAGCCCCACCGTGATCGGGGTGACGCTCTACCTGCTGCTGGCCAGGCCGCGCCGCGTGGGCGCGCTGCTCGGGGTGTATCTCGGATCGGTCGCGATCGCGTACTTCGCCCTGGGCGTGCTGCTCATGTTCGGCCTGGGCGCTGTCGTGCCGGTCATCGACGACACCGTGTGGGCCTGGGGACAGGCCGTCCTCGGCGTGGCGCTCATCGTGGGGAGCTACTTCATCCCCGACAAGGACCCCGAACGCGCATCCGTCCGGGCCCGGTCCTTCACCTTGGGCTCGATGCTGCTGCTGGGGCTGGGGACCTGGCTGTTCGAGTTCGCCACCGCCGTGCCGTACTTCGCCGCGATCGGCGTCATGACCGCGGCCCACCTGACCGCCGTCCAGTGGTCGCCGCTCCTCGGCGTGTACGTGACCGTCATGGTGCTCCCGGGCATCCTGCTCCTCGCCGCGTGGGCCGCCCTGGGCGAACGGACGCGCGAGCGGTTCGAGCGGTGGCGGGACAAGCTCTCCTCGGGATCGCGCTCGACACTGCGCTGGATCGTCGGGATAGCGGGAGTCCTGATCCTCCTGGACGCGGCACCGGACCAGATCACCTTCACGACGAGCCCGTGACCGCCCGCGTCGGTCCCCGATCGAACCGTCTCGAACACGGGAACACGCGACACCGCACACGCGGCGTCGCGAGCCCGCGACCGCGCTCAGCCGACGGCGGCGCCGAACCACCTGGGCAGCCGGTCGAGCAGATCCCGCTGATCCTCACCCGCCCACGCCACGTGGCCGTCCGGCCGCAGCAGCACGGCGGGGACGTCCAGTTCCTCGCTGACGTCGACGACGTGGTCGACCCGATCCGCCCAGCCCTCCACCGAGAGCCGGCCGGTCTGGTCGAGCAGCAGCCCGCGGCCGCCGCGCGTCAGCTCGTAGAGGCGACCGCGCTTCAGCGCCACGTCCCGCATCCGCCGGCCGAGCAGGTCGTGTCCCTCGCCGACGTCGTAGCGGACCCCGATCGCGACGATCTTCTCGATCAGGTGCCGGTTCACGTCCTCGAAGTCCATCAGTTCCGCCAGCAGCCGGCGCACCGCCTGCGGCCCCGGCTCGGTGGACATCAGCTCCGTCTGCGCGCGGGTGTTGTCCAGCACGTCGGCGGCCACCGGGTGACGCTCGGTGTGGTAGCTGTCCAGCAGCCCCTCCGGTGCCCAGCCGCCGACCTCGGCCGCCAGCTTCCAGCCGAGGTTGAACGCGTCCTGCACGCCGAGGTTGAGCCCCTGCCCGCCCATCGGCGGGTGGATGTGCGCCGCGTCGCCGGCCAGCAGCACCCGGCCGACCCGGTAGCGCTCGGCCTGCCGGGTGGCGTCGCCGAAGCGGGACAGCCAGCGCGGTGAGTGCACGCCGAAGTCGGTGCCGGCGAAGACCCGCAGCTGTCGCCTGAACTCCTCCAGGGTCGGCGGGACCGAGCGGTCCCCGGCCACCCCCTCGGCGGGCACGACGACGCGGTGCGCCCCGCCCCCGATGGGGCCGACGCCGAACCGCAGCTGGGTCTTGCGGACTTCGGCCACCACGGCGGCCAGCGTCTCCGGCGGCACGGCCACCTCCATCTCGCCCAGCAGCGTGTCGATTCTGGAGGGCTCACCGGGAAAGCCGACGCCGAGCAGCTTGCGCACCGTGCTGCGGCCGCCGTCGCAGCCGACGAGGTAGCGCGAGCGCAGTCGCGTGCCGTCCGCCAGCTCGGCGGTCACCCCGTGCTCGTCCTGGTTCAGCCCGGCCAGCTCGCAGCCGCGCCGGATCTCGGCGCCGAGCTCGGCGGCGCGCTCGGCCAGCAGGCGATCGGTGATGGTCTGCGGGATGCCGAGGACGTAGCCGTGGGCGGTGTCCAGCCGGTCGGGCGAGGGCTTGGTGATGCCGGCGAAGAAACCACCGACCGGATGCCGCCGGCCGTGCGCGAGGAACCGCTCCAGCAGGCCGCGCTGGTCCATCACCTCGATGCTGCGCACGTGCAGGCCGAGCGAGCGGACATACGCGGTCGGCTCCGCCTCCTTCTCCAGCACGAGCACGCGCACGCCGTGCAGCCGCAGCTCGCCGGCCAGCATCAGGCCGGTCGGCCCCCCACCGGCGACGATCACGTCAATCATGAGAACCCCCCATTCGACAAGGTCGCGTTTCGGCCGGCCGCTCCGCGCGGTCCGGCGGCGGTTCGAGGTCCCGCGTGCCTCGTACGTCGATCAACAAAGGAACACGTGCTTCGCGAACTCCTGATTTCCGCAGGTCCTGGCCTCGGCCGACGATTCTGCAGCATGACCCGGGTCTTGCCGCAAGCCCCCCGGTGCGCTATATGTTGAGAGTGGCAAGGAGTGTGTGAGCTCCTTGCCTTTGCCTTTTGTCGCCCGTCGCGGACGGGCAGGCCCCTCCCGAAGCGGTGACGCGCCGCGTACGGCGATGCCGCCACCGCCGGACGCACCTGGAGCTCATGCCTCCTCGTCGGCGTCGGCGGCGGGCCGAAGGCGACGCGGCGTCCCGCCTCCGGGCGCTTGACCGGCAGCGGCAGCCGCACGTCGTGGTCGTAGGCGGTGGACCTGCCGCGCACGAGGCGCTGCCGGCCGGAAAGAGGGCGTTCTACTCGGGCGTCTCGCCTTCCGGTGAGAGTTCGACCTGTTCCAGCGGGTTCACCGCGGGCCCCTGCAGGACGGCGCCGTCGATGCCGAAGCGTGAGCCGTGGCATGGGCACTCCCAGGCGCGTTCGGCCTCGTTGAAGGCCACCACGCACCCCAGATGGGTGCACAGGGCCGACACCGCGTGCAGGCCTCCGTCCTCGTCGCGGTACACCGCGCAGCGCCTGCCGTCGTTCTTGACCACTTTCGCCTGGCCGGGCGACAGGCCGGTCACCTCGTCGGAGGCGCCCGCCGCCAGGCGGTCGGCGACGAAGTGCCGGGCGACGGCGGTCTGCATCTTCAGCGCCGGGCCGGCCTCGCGCAGGGGATGCAGCCGCCGGGGATCGTACAGCCGGGCCCACGGCGACTCCTCGCCGGTGATCAGCGCGCTGAGCAGCAAGCCGGCCATCACGCCGTTGCTCATGCCCCAGCCGCCGAATCCGGTGGCGACGTGGACGTGCCGCGCGCCGGCGTGCAGGGGGCCGACGAAGGGCAGGCGGTCGGTGGTGTCGTTGTCCTGGGCCGCCCACCAGTGCGTGAAGCGGGTCGTGCCGAACCGGTCGGTGGTCCACGAGCGCAACCGCCGCAGCCGGTCGTTCACGTGACCGGCGCCGGGGGTGAAGGGCTCGCCGGTGACGATCAGCAGGCGCTGCCCGTTCCCGTAGGGGGCGGTGCGGACCGAGCGGGTGTTGTCCTCGGTGGTGATGAACATGGCGCCGGGATCCTGCTCGGCCGGGATGGCGGCGGCGACGACCAGCTCGCGGTGCGGCTGCATCCGGGCGAACAGCAGGGCACGGTCGAAGATCGGGTAGTGCGTGGCCACCACCACGTCCCGGGCGGTGACGGTGAGCCCGGTGGAGGTGGTGAGACGACAGGGACTCCCCTCCGCCAGGCCGACGACGCGCGTGCCCTCGAAGACGAGCGCGCCGGAGGCGGTCATGGCCTGGACGAGCGCGAGGAGGTAGGCGCGGGGGTGGAACTGGGCCTGGTCCTCCACCCGTACCGCCCCGGCGATCGGGAAGGGCAGTGAGCTCTCGGTCACGAAGGAGGCCGGCAGCCCGGCCCGCGCGGCGGCTTCGGCCTCCGCCCGCAGACGGTCCAGGCCGTCGGCCGATTCGGCATAGGTGAGGGCCGGGACCCGTTCGAGGCCGCAGTCGACGCCGAGGTCGGCGGCGGTGGCGACGAGGTGCTCGATGGCCTGCTGCTGGGAGCGGGCGTACAGGCCGGCCGCCTGCGGCCCGGCCGAGGAGGCGAGGTCGGCGTAGATCAGGGTGTGCTGGGCCGACAGTTTCGCCGTGGTGTGGCCGGTGACCCCGGCCGCGACCCGGCCCGCCTCCAGGACGGCCACCGTGCGCCCCGCCCGGGTGAGTTCCCAGGCCGTGCTCAGACCGGCGATCCCGGCACCGATCACGACGACGTCCACCCGCAGATCGCGTTCGAGAACCGGATGGGAGACGCCGGGTGCCGATTCCATCCAATAGGACTGCATGGTCATGGCCGGGTGTGTGCCCCGACGGACGACACGCAAACGACGGCCCTGGCGACGCGCCGTGCGAAGCGGTGGCCTGTCGCGTGAGGAGACAGGCGCGCTCCGCCCCTCGGCACGGGCCGGCAGGATGGCGTCACCGGCCGGCTCGCAGCAGGCCGAGATCTCCCCGACAGGAGAAGAAATTTGATCTCGAAGGCCGTTCGCGTGGGGCGGTGACGGGTAGGCGCACCCCATGTCGGACAACCAAGAAGGCGCCGGGCAGCCGCCGCAGGAACAGCCCTATCCGGGACACAGCGGGGCGATGACCCCGGAGCCGCGAGATGAGATGCGCGCGTACACCGGTCGCGGCCTGCTGCCGGGACGGAAAGCACTGGTGACCGGAGGCGATTCCGGGATCGGCCGGGCGGTCGCGGTGGCGTTCGCCAAAGAGGGCGCGGATGTGGCCGTGGCCTACCTGAACGAGCACGAGGACGCCGAGCACACCAAGGAGCTCGTCGAGAAGGAGGGCCGGCGATGCGTACTGCTCCCCGGTGACCTGGCCGTGCCCGAGCACTGCCGGGAGGTCGTCGAGGCCGCCGCCGGCGCGCTGGGAGGGCTTGACCTGCTGGTCAACAACGTCGCGACCCAGTCGCCGGTGGACTCCCTGCAGGAGCTCGACGACGAGCAGTGGGAACGGACCTTCGCAGTCAACATCGGCAGCTACTTCTGGGTGACCAAGGCGGCGCTGGCTCATCTCCCGCAGGGGGCGGCGATCATCAACACCTCGTCGGTCAACGGGCTTCGCGGTAACAAGACGCTCATCGACTACTCGGCGGCCAAGGGCGCGGTCCTCGCCTTCACCTACTCGCTGGCGCAGACGCTGCTGGAGCGGGGCATCCGGGTGAACGCGGTGGCCCCGGGGCCGGTGTGGACGCCGCTGATCCCGGCGACTTTCCCTCCGGAAAAGGTGGAGAAGTTCGGGCAGCAGACGCCGATGAAACGCGCCGCGCAACCCGATGAGATCGCTCCTTCCTACGTCTTCTTCGCCGCCGAGCAGCTCTCCTCGTACTACACGGGAGAGGTTCTCGCACCGGTCGGTGGCGAGACGATGCCCGGCTGAGGAGGACCTCTCGCGGCGGTCCGCCCGCGGTCATGATGTCCGCTCGTGCCCCTCACCTGCCAGGACCGCTGTCGTCACTCCTGCCGCGCGCCGTTTTCCCGATGAGAAAGCGGCTCCCCCCGGGCGGGGCGGAGCCGCTTTTCTCCCGGCCAAGGGCATTGTTCAGTCGCTGGTCAGCGCGTCGAGGAGGTCGCCGACCGGTGCGTCGGGCAGGGCGCGGGCCACATCGGCCAGCGCCACCATCCCCACCAGGGTGTGGCCGTCGATGACCGGCAGGCGCCGTACCTTGTGCGAGGCCATCGTGCGCAGGATCTCCCGGGCGTCGTCGTCGGCGCCGATGGTGACGGGCTTGCCCTGGGCGAACTCGCCGACCTGGCACGCCTTGGGCTCCCTGCCCGCGGCCAGCACCTTCACCACGATGTCACGGTCGGTGAGCATGCCCTGCAGCCGGTCGTCGGAGCCGCAGATCGGCAGCGAGCCGACATCCAGCCGGGCCATCTTCTCGGCCGCCTCCAACACCGTCTCCTCAGCGCGCGCGCACTCGGCGTCCGGCGTCATGATCTCTCGTGCCGTGGACATTCTCCGCTCCTTTCGTCGCTGCCGCCCGAAGCGGGCGGTTCGGGTGTCGGCTCGCCTACCCCCGATCTCCGTGCCGACACCCTCGGCGGCGAAGCCGAAGGCACCTGAAAAAAGGCGATCGCCAGTGTGATGAGCAGGCAGAACGCGATCGGTACCCGGCCGGGAAAAGGCCGTCGTCCTCGTCACCGCCCCAGACCTTTTTGATGCTCCTCCTGCGGTCTCATCCGCGCTGACCGGTGGTGGCGATTCCCTGGAGGAAGTGCCGCTGGCCGAGGAAGAAGATCACGATCAGCGGCACGGTCGTGATCACGCTGGCCGCCAGGACGATCTCCCATTTCGGGTCGCCGCCCTGGTAGAACTGGTCGACGACCGCCTTCAGCCCCCGGGGCAGCGTGTAGAGCGCGGGGTCCTGCAGATAGATCAGCGGCTTCATCAGGTCGAACCAGCTGGCCTTGAGCTCGAAGACGAACGCGATGATCAGGGCGGGCCGCGACAGGGGCAGCGCGATCCGCCGGAAGAGGTCGAGGTAGGAGGCTCCGTCCACGCGGGCGGCCTCGAAGACGTAGCGGGGCACGCCGAGCAGGAACTGCCGCAGCAGGAAGATGTAGAAGGCCGAGCCGAACAGGTTGCCCGCCCACAGCGGCACCTGCGTGCCGGTCAGCCCCGCCGACTTCCAGATGAGGTAGGTGGGCACCAGGGTGACCGCGGCGGGCAACATCATGGTGCCCAGCACGCTCGCGAACAGCAGGTTGCGGCCGGGAAAGCGGAAGTAGGCGAAGCCGAAGGCGACGAAGGCGCTCGACAGCGTCACGGTGAGCGCGGCCGTCACCCCGACCACCAGCGTGTTGACCAGCCAGCCGAACATCGGTGCCGCGTCCCAGACCGCGAGGTAGTTCTCCGGGCGGAACGGCACCGGCCAGGGCAGGAAGGGGTTGGAGAACGTCTGGTCACGGGGTTTCAGCGACGCGGTGACCAGCCACACGAACGGATAGAGGAAGACCACCGAGACGGCGGACAGGACGGTGAGGAAGAAGATCCTGCGTGTCGGCCGCGCCGCGGTGTCCGGCGCGGCCGGCGGGACGGCGATGACGGGCCGGGCGTCTCGTACGGCGGTCATCGGCCGTGCTCCTCGGTCTCGTAGTGGACGAGCCTGTTGCCCACCTTCACCTGGACGGCGGTGATGAGCGCGATGACCAGGAACAGCAGCCAGGCCAGCGCGGAGGCGTACCCCATGTGCAGGAACTGGAAGGCCTGCTGGAACAGGTAGACGACGTAGAACAGCGCGGCGTCGCCGTACGCCTCCCGGGCGCTCTGGGTGCCGAAGAACATCGTGTAGACCTGGTCGAACATCTGCAGCGAGGTGATCGTGTTGATGATCACCACGAAGAACAGGGCGGCGCTGATCATGGGAACGGTGACCGACCGGAACCGCTGCCAGGGGCCGGCACCGTCGATCATCGCGGCCTCGCTGAGCTCGCGCGGGACGTTGCGGAGCGCGGCGAACAGGATGATCGTGGTCGAGCCCAGGTTCCACAGCGACATCAGCACGATGCCGGCCAGCATCCAGTCGGGATCGGTCGTCCACTGCGGCCCCTCGACCCCGAAGAGGCCCAGGATCCGGTTGACCACGCCCGCCTGGCCGTTCAGCAGGAACAAGAACAGCACGCCGACCGCGACGTGCGGGGTCATGGACGGCAGGTAGAAGATCGTCCGGAACACCCCGGCGGACCGGCCCGTGACGCGGTTCAGCAGCAGCGCCAGGGCCAGGGCCAGGGCGATCGACAGCGGGACGTGCGTCACGGTGTACAGCAGGGTGTTGCCCACGGCGCGGACGACCTTGGGGTCCTGTGCCATCGCGGTGTAGTTGTCGAGGCCGGTGAAGCGCGGCGCGCCGATCAGGTCGTAGTCGGTGAAGGACAGCGCGAGGCTGGCGATCATCGGCCCCAGCTGGAAGACGAGCAGGCCGATCAGCCAGGGCAGCAGGAAGACGTACGCCCAGCGCGTCTCGCCGCTCAGGGCCCTCCACCTGGGTAGGCGTGCGGGAGCGGTGGCGGTCATGAGGTGGCCTGGTCGATGGCCTTCTGCGCCTCGGCCTGCGCCTGCCGCAGCGCGGCGGCCGCGTCCTGCTGTCCCTGCAGCACGCGGGTGCCCGCGTCCTTCCAGGCGTTCGTGAACTCCGCGGCGGCGGCCGACTGCGGAACCACGAAACCGGCGTTCTGTACGGCGCGGATGGTCTTCACCGCGTCGTCGTAGGCCTGGTGGCCGCTGGGCTTGACCAGCTCGGAGAAGATCACCTCGTCGGCCCTGGCGTTGCCGGTGTAGGTCCCGATGTTGACCTTGCCCTCCTTGGCGCGTTTGTCCGCACGGGCCCTGGCCGCCGCGACCCAGGTGTCGGCCGCGGTCATGGTCTTGATCCACGAGCAGGCGGCGTCGGGGTTGCGGGCGCCCTTGGGGATCACCCAGGCGTTGCCGCCCACGTTGTTGACCGGCCTGCCCTGCCGGTCGGTGAACGGCAGCACCGTGATGTCCGCGTCCGGCGCGACGCCGGCCATCGCGCTGACCACGAACTGCTCGGTGAGCATCGCGCCGAGCTGGTCCTTGGCGAACGGGTTGCCCTGCCCGAAGTAGTCGAAGGTGTCGGTGAAGGCCTTCAGCTTCTTCCAGCCGCCCTGGGACTCCACCAGCCGCGCGGCGTACTGCATCGCCTCGGTGACCTTCGGATCGTCCAGCCGGGAGGTACGGCCGTCCGCGGTGAGCAGGTCCGCGCCGTTGGCCTTGGCCCACAGGGGCAGGAACTCGGGCAGTTTCGGGTGGAAGCCGAACCGCTCGATCCTGCCGTCCTCGATCCGGGTCATCTTCTTGGCCAGCCGGGCCAGCCCGTCCCAGTCGGAGGTGTCGATGCGCGCCGGGTCCACCCCCGCCTCCCGGGCCGCCTTGTTGTTCACCACCAGCACGATCGAGTTGTAGAACTCCGGCATGCCGTACCAGGCGCCGTCGTACTTCACCTGCTGCTGGGCGGCCGGGTAGAAGTCGCCGGTCGCGATGGACTGCTCGGCCACGCAGCGGTCCAGCGGCTGGATGGCGCCGCGGGCCGCGTAGCCGCCGATCCGTTCCCGGGCCAGGTAGACGACGTCGGGCGGGTTGCCCGAGGCCACCGCCGACAGGAACGCCTGCTCGTCGAACTGGCCCTGGTTGATCGTCAGCTTCACGTCGGGACGCGCCTTCTTGAAGGCGTCCACCCGGACGGTGGCGATCTCGTCGGGCAGGCCGAACCCCATCGTGGTCAGCGTCGCCGGCCCCCCGCCCGGCTCGCTCGCCTTGCGATCGGCCCCGACTCCCCCGCACGCGGCCAGACAACCGACCAGTACGGCCGCCGTGACCGTGTCGCCCATGCGCAGACCAGGCATCGTCGCCTTCTCCCTGCTTTCCGAGAACGATGACGCGCTCCGTCTTCCCGGCGAACGAGAAATAAACGGAGACGCGATCCCACCTGGCTCATCGGGAATGACCGCGAAACGCGACGCGGCCCGCGCCGAGGGCGACCCTCGTCTTCGGGTTCGTGCTGACCGCGATGCGATGACACGGCGAGGGTTCCGGCGCTTCGGGGCCGCCGGCACGGCGTCGTGGCCGCGCCTTGCGATCCCCCTGGGCCGGCGGTGCCGGCGTACGCGACGCATCGCCGCTTCGTGAGGAGGTCGCGCCGTTTCGCGAGGAGGTCGCCCGCCCAGAGCGGACAATGAGGCGGAAAGGGGAGAACCCACTCCTTTCCACTCTCAATGTATAGCGCACCGGGGGGCTTGCCACAAGACCCAGGTCGTGCTGCAGAATCGTCGGCCGAGGCCAGAGCCTGCGGAAACGGGGGGTACGACGTGCGCCGGCGTTGTCGGCGCACGGGTCGCGCGGGGACGTCGAACCGGTGGCACCCACGGTGCGATCACGGGAACCCTGCGCGCGGATACGGGTGTGCGCGCCGCCGGACAGGGAGTCCGCGGAGCCGCCGGCCGGTGTGGTTCATCCCCCTCACCACGCGCGACAGCGCAAGCGTCATCAGATCGGAGCAAACAACGTGAAACCGCTGACCACCAGCGCGTTTGACCTTCCTGACCACCTCTCCCCCAAGGCCGACCCGGCGCTGATCGCCGGCGACGAGCAGCACTTCGCGGCCATCGCGGACAGCCTCGAGCGGTCGATCGCCGACCTGTCCGACCGTCTCGACGCCGAGCGCAGGGCACCCGGCGGCAAGGGCCGGCAGGTGCTGGACCGGGACCTGGAGATCCACCGGCTGACCGTTCGGCTGCGCGCGCTGCGTCGCTTCGGCCTGGACCTGTGCCTCGGGCACATGGTCGGCGCGGACGACCCCGAGCCCGTGCACATCGGGCGGCTCGGCCTCACCGACAGCGCGGGCCGCCGGCTGCTGCTCGACTGGCGCTCCCCCGCGGCCGAGCCGTTCTTCGGAGCCACCCACGCCAACCCGATGGGGCTGGCGAGCCGCCGCAGGTATCGCTGGACCCGCGGCAGGATCAGCGACTACTGGGACGAGGTGTTCACCTCGGACGGGTTCGAAGGGCACGCCGCGCTCGACGACCAGTCCGCCTTCATCGCCAGCCTGGGCGGCAACCGGTCGCCCCGGATGCGGGACGTGCTCGGCACCATCCAGGCCGACCAGGACGCCATCATCCGTGCGGGATCTCGTGGCGCTCTCGTCGTCGACGGCGGTCCGGGCACGGGCAAGACCGTCGTGGCTCTGCACCGCTCCGCCTACCTCCTCTACTCCGACCCTCGCCTCGGTCACCGCCGGGGCGGCGTGCTGTTCGTCGGTCCGCACCAGCCCTACCTGGCCTACGTCGCCGACGTCCTGCCCAGCCTCGGAGAGGAGGGCGTGCAGACCTGCACCCTGCGAGACCTCGTCGCCGAGGGAGCCGCGGCGGCGGTCGAGGCCGACTCGGAGGTGGCCCTGCTGAAGTCGTCCGCGGACCTGGTGAAGGCGATCGAGCCGGCCGTCAGGTTCTACGAGAACCCGCCCGGCAAGGGGATGACGGTCACGACCCCCTGGTCCGACATCTGGCTGAGCGCCGAGGACTGGGCCGAGGCGTTCGAGGCACCGGAACCCGGTACTCCGCACAACGAGGCGCGCGACCGGATCTGGGAGGAACTGCTCACGATCCTGACGGACAAGCACGAGGGCGAGGTCTCGGCCGACCTGCTGCGCAGGTCACTGCTGCGGGACAGGGAGCTGCTCACGACCTTCAACCGCGCGTGGCCGCTGATCGAGGCGGCCGACCTCGTCGGGGACCTGTGGTCGGTACCGGCCTACCTGCGGATGTGCGCCCCCTGGCTCAGCCCCGACGACCTCCGGAAGCTGCGGCGTGAGGACGCCCAGGCCTGGACGGTGTCCGACCTGCCGTTCCTGGACGCGGCACGGCAGCGGCTCGGCGACCCGGAGGCGGCGCGGCGCAGGCGCCGCCACGAGGCCGCTGTCGCCACCGAGCGCGAGCACATGGCCACCGTCGTCGAGGCCCTGCTCGAGGCCGACGACGACGGCGAGGGTGCGGTGACGATGCTGCGCGGACAGGACATGAAGGACGCCCTGGTCGACGAGACCGCGCCGCCCGGCACCGAACCGGACCTGCTCGCCGGACCGTTCGCGCACATCGTCGTGGACGAGGCGCAGGAACTGACCGACGCGGAGTGGCAGATGTTGCTGCTCCGCTGCCCGTCCCGGAGCTTCACCATCGTCGGGGACCGCGCCCAGGCCAGGCGCGGGTTCACCGAGTCGTGGCGGGAACGGCTCGAGCGGATCGGGCTCGACCGGATCGACCTGGCCTCCCTGAGCGTCAACTACCGGACGCCGGAGGAGATCATGGCGGAAGCCGAGCCGGTCATCCGGGCCGTGCTCCCGGACGCCAACGTGCCCATCTCCATCCGCAGCAGCGACGTCCCCGTCGTACACGGATCCGCTGCGGATCTGGGCTCGATCCTCGACACCTGGCTCGCCGCGCATGCCGACGGGATCGCCTGTGTCATCGGCGATCCCACGTTCCGGGCGACGTCCCGCGTCCGGTCGCTGACCCCGGAGCTGTCGAAGGGGCTCGAGTTCGACCTGGTCGTCCTCGTCGACCCGGAGGCGTTCGGCGCGGGCATCGAGGGAGCGGTCGACCGCTATGTCGCCATGACCCGGGCGACCGGGCAACTCGTCATCCTCACGAGTTCCTGACGCCGGCCGCACCCGCTACGGCGAGGCCGCCATCTCACGCGCCGCCGCGGTCGTGAACAGCACCGCGGGGACCGCGGGGACACCGCCCGGGACAGGGAATCTAGTGGTGGCCGTGGGGCCAATGGTGGTGGTGTCCGGGCCAGGGGTGATGGTGATGGTGGTGGCTGGGCCAATGGTGGTGGTGGCCGGGCCAGGGGTGATGGTGATGGTGGTGGCCGTGCCAGGGGTGATGGTGTCCGGGCCAATGGTGGTGATGGCCGGGCCAGGGGTGATGGTGGTGATGGCCGGGAGGGGGATCGCTCAGAAGGAGGTGCACCTGAGCGGCTTCCCGGACTGCCGCGCTCGCCCCGGCGGGCTGAGCCGTCATCGCCATGGCGATGACGAAACCGGAAGCCGTCAATGCGCCGGCGGTGAGAGCCTGCTTGAACATGAAAGATCACTCCGTGTCTGATGTCGGGCCCGGCCTGCTTTCACGGCTGACAAAACGCCAATGCAGTTTCCGGAAATATGTTGAATCGACGTCACGTAAAACGCTAGTTCCCGGACATCCGGACGTTCACCCCACATAACACAAAGCCTTGGTCCGGGATCACCACTGAGAAGAAAGCCGGGGTGACACAAGGGCGGAGGCCATGAGCCCACCCTCGGCAACAAACCTGACTTAAGCCCTGATATCCGTTCAAATAGGAAAGAGTGGAACCAGTCCTCTACCTTTGCACCTACCGGCCGATACCGGTGGCTCATTGAATCGGCGACAATGCCACATATCACCATATTGTTAGCTTTACTGGTAATCCGCGAATGGGCGATGACCGCATCCGGCACATCATGGGCGATCATCCCGTGCGGCGCACGGCGATGGCTCGCCCGCCGCGACAGGCGTGTCCACGGCCGGCCGGACGCGCCGGATGAAGCCTGCGCGGTCGGGCCGGGCCCCGTCGTCCCGGTGGATCACGCTCCGGCGGGTTTCCGCACGGCCCTCGCGCGAGGTGCCTGAAGCCCTCGGCCCGCGACCCGGGCCGCCTGCCCCGGACAGGGCAAGGTGACAGAAAATTATCCAAGGCGTCCACGCGCAGCTCAGTGGTCGAAAACCCGGGGAATTACCGATCTTCGGGAAAGCTTCCCGGCACTTCGCGGAATGGGACGAAGTCATGAGGGTAATCGGCGGCTCAGTCGAAGATGCACAACCTTTGGAGGGCATCGATGAGTGAGTATTCCACCGGGGCGGGGGAGCGCCCAGGCCAGAGCCAGGATTTCCAGAGCACGGCTCAGCACGCCAGGTCCGCCGCCGGAGAGGTGGCCGATACCGCCAAGGGGCAGACGCAGGCAGTGGCCGGAGAGGTCAAGCAGCAGGCCCGGCAGGTGGTCGACCGGCTACGGAACCGGGTCGGCGACCAGGCGCAGCACCAGAGCCAGCGCGCCGCCCAGGGAATCCGCCAGTGGGCCGACGACCTGGCCTCGATGGGCGAGGTCGCCAAGCCCGACTCGCCGGTCTCCGGTGTGGTGCAGCAGGTCGCCGACGGCGGGCGGCGGGCGGCCGACTACCTGGACCAGCACGGCCTGACCGGGGTGGTCCAGGAGGTCCAGAGCTTCGCGCGCCGTCGTCCTGGAGCGTTCCTGGCCGGTGCGGCCGCCGTGGGCTTCCTCATCGGCAGGGTCGCCAAGGTGTCGGGGAACACCGACTCGGCGAGCTCTCCCGGCTCGAGGGCCGGCAGCCCGTACGGGCCGGGGACCTACACCCCGGCTCCGGCCGCCACCGTGCCGCCTGCTCCGGTCCGGCCGCCGGTCCAGCCACCGGTCTCGGCCCGGCCCGCGCCGGTCACCGCCCAGCCGCCGGTGCAGCCGCCGGTCGAGCCGTATCCCGGCCGGCCGATCACACCGCAGGAGGAGTTCGGCGGCTCCGCAACCACGCCCGCGCCCAGGAGTCCGGGCGGTGAGGTCCGATGACCCACCCCGGTCCCGGGGCGCGGGAACCGTCGCTGGGAGAGCTGGTCGGGGAGATCGGCGAGGACCTGTCCAAACTGGTCCGCCAGGAACTGCTGCTGGCCAAGGCCGAGGTCCGCGAGGAGGCGGGCAAGGCGGCCGGGCTGCTCGGCGGAGCGGGGTTCGCCGGATACATGGTCGCCGTCCTGGTGACGCTGGCCGTCATGTTCGGCCTGGGCAACGTGATGGACCTGGGCTGGGCCGCGCTCATCGTCGCCGTCATCTGGGCGGCGGCCGGTGCGGCCCTGTACGTGACCGGGCGCGCCCGGCTGCGCCAGGTCTCCCCCAAGCCGGAACGTACCGTTGAAACGCTCAAGGAGGATGCGCGATGGGCGCGAGACCTGACGAGATAAGGGCCGAGATCGACGCCACCCGGGCCGAGCTGGCCGCGGACGTGGAGCGTCTCGCCGACCGCACCAGCCCGGCGCGGATCGCGCGGCGGCGCACCGACAACGTGCGCCGGCGCCTGCGGTCGGTGCGCGAGCGGGTGATGGGGACGCCGTCCCACGCCGCCCACACGGTCGGCAGGCAGGCGTCGTACGCCGCGGACAGCGTGCGCGACACGGCCTCCGGCACGGCCGAGACCGTCCGCGAAGTCGCCTCCGACACCGCCGGCACCGTCAAGCACGGTGCCCAGCAGGCCGCCGAGGTGGTCCAGAACGCGCCGCGGCAGGCGATGCGCAGCACGCAGGGCAACCCGCTGGCGGCCGGGGTGATCGCTTTCGGCGCCGGGTTGCTGGCGGCCGCCCTCATTCCCAGGACCGAGGCCGAGGAGCGCGCCGCGGGACAGCTCATGGAGCAGGCCGACGGGGTGATCCAGCCGGTCAGGCAGGCGGTGCAGGAGTCGGCCCAGACCCTCGGCCATGAGGCGAGGGAAGCGGCTCAGCAGGCCGCCCAGCAGGTCAAGGAGACCGCCGCGGAGGCCGCGCACCGGACGGGCGACCACGCTCGCGAGCAGGCCCGGCAGGTGGGCGAACACGCCCGCTCCACCCCCGGTCACCAGTAGGAACGGATCCGACCACCGCCGCCCCCGTTTTCGGGGGCGGCGGTACCCCCGAGGGAGGCGGTGCCCCCATGTCCGGCCACGACACGCGACGCCCGACCGCCGGCGCCGAACGCGCGACGGGAGAGCACAGGGCTCCGGGAAGCCCCACCGAACTACCCAGACAGTCGTGGTGGGCGGTACTCAAACGCACCGTCAAGGAGTTTCAGCAGGACAACCTGACCGACTGGGCCGCCGCGCTGACCTACTACGCGGTGCTGTCGATCTTCCCGGCGCTGCTGGCCGTGGTCTCGCTGCTCGGCCTGTTCGGCGAGTCCGCCACCAAGCCCCTCATCGACAACCTCGGCGCCCTGGCCCCGGGACCCGCCAAGCAGATCCTCGACACCGTGCTGCAGGCCCTGCAGAGCAACCAGCGCGCGGCCGGGATCGCGACCCTCATCGGTATCGCCGTCGCCCTCTGGTCCGCCTCGGGGTACGTCGGCGCCTTCATGCGCGCCGCCAACGTCATGTACGAGATGCCCGAGGGCAGGCCTATCTGGAAGACCCTGCCGCTGCGCCTGGCCATCACCGCCGTCCTGGTGGTCCTGATGGCGGCCGGCTCGGTCGCGGTCGTGTTCACCGGCGGGCTCGCCGAGCAGGCGGGAAAGGTCCTGGGAGTCGGGCAGAGCGCGCTGACCGTCTGGGGCATCGCCAAATGGCCCGTGCTGGTCGTCGTCGTGATGGGCATTCTGGCCCTGCTGTACTGGGCGGCGCCCAACGTCCGGCACCCGGGTTTTCGCTGGCTCACCCCCGGCAGCGCCCTCGCCGTCGTGCTGTGGATCGTCGCCTCCGCCGCGTTCGGCTTCTACGTGGCCAACTTCGGCGCCTACAACAAGACCTACGCCGCCCTGTCAGGGGTCATCGTCTTCCTGATCTGGTTGTGGATCTCCAACGTCGCGGTGCTTCTCGGCGTGGAGTTCGACGCCGAGCTCGCCCGCGGCCGAGCCATCGAGGCGGGGCAGCCGGAGGGGCGGGAACCCTACGTCGAGCCTCGCGACACCCGCACGTTCGACCAGGATCAGGGGTCGTCATAGGCCTTCGCCGCCTCCGGCGTGATGGCGTGGCGCGGCCACTCGCCGGAGCCGCGGGTGCCGGCCTCGGCCGCTGTTTCCCCCACCGGTCCCCGAGGACCGAATGGACGCCGCCTGAAACAATCCGGTCAATGATCCGGTTGGCACATGGCGTGACCGCGAGGAGGTGGCGTCGTGCCGGGTGATCGAACTGCGCCGCAGGTGCAGAGCTGGCGCCTGGGGCCGGTGCGGGTGCTGCGTGTCATCGGTGAGCTGGACGCCGTGACGGTCCCGGGCGTCGCGGTGAAGTTCGATGAGGCGCTGCTCACCTTCGACGACCTGTCGCTGGTCGTCGACCTCACCCAGGTGACCTTCATCGCCTCGGTCGGGGTGGGCGCCCTGGTGGAGATGCGGCGGAAAGTCCACCGGCGCCGGGGGCGCCTGATCGTGGTCCTTCCCCCGCAGGGGCGTGCGCGCCGTCTCTTCGTGTTGACGCGCATGGTGGATCACTTCGAGGTTCGCCTGACCCTGCCCGAGGCGGTGAGCGCCCTGCGACAGCAGGACCCGAGCCCCCTTCTCGAAGAGGGGATGAGGCCGGATCGGGAGCCGACACCGCCGGCGACGCCGATCCCGGGAGGTCCCGCCGGCTGAACCGGCCCGGCGCCGGCGACATCGGTGATCTTCTAGGCGGGCACCACGATGGGAGTTCCGGCGACCGGGTCGGGGACGATCACGCAGGCAAGGCCGAAGACCTTCTCGACCAGTTCGGCGGTGATCACCTCGGCCGGGGGGCCCTCGGCGACGACGGCGCCGCCGGCCATGGCGATGATGTGGTCGCAGAAGCGGCAGGCGAGGTTGAGGTCGTGCAATACCGCGACGATGGTCTTGCCGGACTCGGCGTTGAGCCTGCGCAACAGCCGGAGCAGCTCCACCTGGTGGTTGATGTCCAGGAACGTGGTGGGCTCGTCGAGCAGCAGCAGGTCGGTGTCCTGGGCCAGCGCCATGGCGACCCAGACCCGCTGCCGCTGCCCGCCGGAGAGAGCGCGCAGCGGGCGGTCGATCAGGTCGGCCGTGTCCGTCGCGGCCAGGGCCCGGGTCACCGCCTCGTGGTCACGGTCGGTCCACCGGCGAAACCAGCCCTGGTGCGGGTAGCGGCCGCGGGAGACCAGGTCGGCGACCGTGATGCCGTCGGGCGCCACGGGGGTCTGCGGCAGCAGGCCGAGCACCTTGGCCACGTCCAGGGTGCTCAGGTCGCCGAGCGCCCTGTCGTCGAGATACACGGCTCCCCGGCGCGGTCTGACGAGCCGGGCCAGGCCGCGCAGCAGCGTCGACTTGCCGCAGGCGTTGGCGCCGACGATCGCGGTGATCTTCCCGTCGAGCACGGAGAGGTCGAGGTCGGTGATGACGGCTCGATCGTCGTAGCCCAGGGACAGGCCTTCGGCGCGGAGGCGGCTCATCCGCCTGCTCCTTGTCTGTTCGTGGTGGCCAGCAGCCACAACAGGTACGGTGCGCCGACCGCGCCGGTGACCACACCGGTGGGCAGCGCGCTCGGCAGCAGATGGACGGCGATCAGATCGGCGGTGAGCAGGACCACCGCGCCCACCAGGGCGGCGGCGACCACGCCGCCGGTGGCGGGGCCGAGCAGCCGGTTGGCGATGGGTCCCGCGACGAGCGCGACGAAGATCAGGGGCCCGGCCGCCGCGACGGCCAGCGCGACCAGGACCACGGCGGTGGCCAGCAGGCCCGCGCGGGCGAGCTCGGTGGGCACGCCCAGCCCTCGCGCGGCGTCGTCGCCGAGTTCGAGCACGCGAAGCTGCCGTTGCAGCAGCATGGACAGGGGCAGCAGGACAACCAGCGCGACGAGCAGCAGCCGCAGCTCGGTGTCACTGGCCTGCCCGACCGAACCGGTCAGCCAGTGCATCGCCTGGCGCGCCTCGAACAGCTGGGCGCGGGTCAGCACGAACCCGGTGAGGCCCTCGAAGAAGGCCGCCATGCCGATGCCGATCAGGATGAAGCGGTAGCCGCTCACCCCGTCGCGCCAGGCGAGCACGTACATCAGCAGCGCGGCCACGACGGCCCCGCCCAACGCGAGCCCGGCGATGGCGATCCCGCCGGCCTGCAGGAACACGATGCCGGTGACCGCGGCCAGGCCGGCGCCGGAGGAGATGCCCACGAAGTCGGGTGAGGCGAGGGGATTGCGGAGCAGTTGCTGGAAGATCGTCCCGGACGCGCCGAGGGCGAGCCCGACCGAGAGCGCGGTCGCGGCGGTGGGGAGCCGCAGTCCCAGCACGACGAAGTCGAGGCTCGGGTCGTCGATCGTGCCCAGCAGCGACCCGAGCACCTCGGCGGCCGAAAGACGGAAGCTGCCCACCATCATGGTCACCACGAACAGGGTGGCGACGGTCGCGGCCAGCGCGGAGATCACCACCACGATCCGGGCCGTGCGGCCGCGCCGGGTGGCGCGGACGGTGTCGGAGACGGTCGTGAAGGCGTCGTGAGTCGTGGCCATCTCGTCATACCTCCGACAGCCGGCCGTAGCGCACGATCACCACGAAGACCGGCGCGCCGAGCACTCCGAGGACCACGCCGACCTGCAGTTCCCCGGGGGCGCCCGCGACCCGGCCGAGCACGTCGGCCAGCAGCAGCACGACAGGCGCCAGCAGCATCGAGTACGGCAGGACCCAGCGGTGGTCCGGGCCGCAGAGCGCCCGCGCGAGGTGCGGCACCACCAGCCCGATGAACACGATCGGCCCGCAGGCCGCCGTGGCCGCGCCGGCGAGTATCGCGACGACCCCGAAGGCGACGGCCCTGGTGAGGCCGACCCGCTGGCCGAGCCCGCGCGCGACGTCCTCGCCGAGCGCGAGCCCGTTGAGCGCCCTGCCCAGGCACAGTGCCGCCGCCAGGCCCGCCAGCAGGAACGGCGCGACCCCGGTCAGGATCGGCGCGTACCGACCGGCGAGCGACCCGACCTGCCAGAAACGCAGCTCGTTCAGCGCGTCGACGTTGGTCATGATGATGCCCGTGGTGACGGAGCCGAGGCCGGCGGTGACCGCCGCGCCGGCCAGGGCCAGCTTGACGGGGGTGGCGCCCTCACGGCCCAGCGACGCGATCGCGTACCCCAGCAGGGTCGCGACGATCGCGCCCGCGAAGGCGAACCACACGTACACGCCCACCCCCCGGATTCCCAGGACCGTGAACGCGAAGACCACCAGGACGGCCGCGCCGGAGTTGATCCCCATGATGCCGGCGTCGGCCAGCGGGTTGCGCGTGACCGCCTGCAGGATCGCGCCCGCGACGCCCAGGGCCGCACCCACCAGGACGCCCAGGAGCGTACGCGGCACGCGCAGTTCCAGGGTCACCGTACCGGTGATCGACTCGTCGGCGCCGAGGCCGCCCAGTGCCCGCAGCACATCGGGCAGGCCGATGTCGCGCGAGCCGAGGGTCACGCTGAGGAAGGCCACCGCGGCGAGCAGGGCGCAGAGCGCGACGAGCCCGAGTCCGAGGACCGGGGCCCGTCGTATCGAAAGCGTGCTGGGCATCGAAGAGGATCAGTCGCCGAGGTTCTCGTCAGCGACCTTGACCGCCTCGGTGAGCTTGTCCACCTCGGTGGCGAAGTCGCCGAACGTGTGCAGCCAGTACGCCGGCCACGCCGCCACCGCACCGGCCTTGGCCGCCTTGATCTTGAACCAGGTGGGCTGCTTCCTGCCCCACTCGGCGTTGGCCGTGGGCGTGAAGGACCTGCCGTCCCACAGAATCAGGTCAGGCTGGTACTTGTCGGCGTTCTCCCAGCTGAGGTTCTCCCAGTACGGGAAACCCGCGTCCGGCTTGGCGGGATTGATCACCTTCAGGCCCCAGCGCTGGAAGTCCAGCAGCTCGGGCGCGTACTCGGGGTTGGCGGCGTACAGCTTGTCGTCGGCGGGCGACATGCCGAGGGCCGTCAGCCCGGGCTTGCCCGCGACCGCCGCCTTGAACTTCTCGACGGACTCCTCGAAACGCTTCTTGTTCGCGGCGATCTCGGGAGCGTCCACCTTGGCGCCCAGGCTCTTGGCGAGGCTCTCGTATCCCTCGGCCAGGTCCTCGATGGATTTGCCCTGGGAGACGCCCACCACCGGAGCCAGCTCGGCGAGCTTCTTGCTCTTCTCGTCGACCCCCTCCTCCAGGCCGCTGTGCGCCTTCTCGGCCGGCCACCAGTCCGCGACGATCAGATCCGGCCGCAACGCGGCCGCCTTCTCCACGTCGATCTTGCCCCACTCCTGGCCGAGGAGCTCGATCCCGGAAAGGTCGAGGTCCTTCAGGTTGGGGTCGGTCTTGACCGACTCGTCGGCGTAGACGCCGACCGGCTTGATGCCGAACGACATCAGCGCGGCCGCCTCACCCGCGTGCGCGATGATCCGGGTGGGGGTCCTGTCGGCCTTGACCGTCTCACCGGAGCCGTCGGTGAACGACCACGGGCCGGACGACGAGGGCTGTGCGCCCGGGGAGTTCTGCGTGCCCGGGGAGTTCTGTGCACCGCAACCGGTGAGCGCAAGGCCCAACGCCGCCACGGCGAGAACCCGACGCGACGTGCGCATGCGGTGTTCCTATCTCGCAAAGGGAAACTTCGCGACAAAGTTAGGTTAGGCTAACCAAAATAGCAAATCCAGGTCGGTGTGCCTGATCTCGCATTTCCCATCGCACACCTGCCACCCGCTCCGCGGTCACGGCCCGCTCGCGAACTCCCCGGCACGTTCCAGGAGGGCGCGGACCTCCTCGGCCTCCGGAACACCGAGTTCCCGGTAGAGACGGAAAGCCAGCCGCCCATGCTCCCCGGCCTGCCCCGGGCGCCCGAGCGCGAGATGGGCACGCGCGAGCCCGTCGTGAGCGCGCGCCCGCTCCGGCCGGTTACGCGTCACGTCGGCGAGCGCGAGCGCGGCCGCGTGCTCCTCGGCCGCCCGGGCCGGGTCGCCCGCCGCCTCGGCCAGCCCGTTGAGCGCGGCCGCCTCGTCGGCGGCGTTGCCGAGCCTGCGGTAGAGGGCCGCCGCCTGCTCATGGCGCATCCGTGCCTGGTCGAACTCGCCCTGGTGGCGGAGAACGACACCGAGATGGTTGAGGATCACCGCCTCTCCGGCGGGGTTGCCGACCTTGCGATGGAGCGCCAGCGCCAGATCGAGATGGCGCCGGGCCTCCTGCGGGCGGCCGGCCCGATCGAGGACGAGGGCGAGGATGCCCAGCACGTGAGCCTCCCCCCAGGTGTCGGCGCCGATCCGGGTGAGGTCGAGCGCCTGCTTGAGGTACTGCTCCGCCCGCTCGTCCCACCGCCGCCGCAGGGCCACGTTGCCCAGTGTGAGCAGCGCCCGCGCCCGTTCGCGGGCCTCCTCGCACACCTCGAGAGCCTGGTGGGCGTGCTCCTCGGCCCGCTCGTACTCGCCGAGCCGCCAGTAGGTCCACGCCAGGTCGGTGAGCGCTCGCGCCTGAACCGCGCGGTCGCCGAGCCTGCGGCTGCGCTGGAGCGTCAGGGTGTGGAGCGTGAGCGCGTCGTCGTGGTGCGCCTGCCGGTCGAGGAAGGGGCGCATCGTCAGAGCCAGGAAACCGAGACAGATCTCGGGCCCGTGGACGGCGGTCGCGATGATGTTGGCACGCTCGGCGTCGAGCCAGGCGAGCGCCTCCGCGGCGTCGCGGACGGGCGCGACCGCAGCGGCCGGCTGCGGGATGCCCTCCCGCCGGCCGACGCTGTCGGGGAAGAGACGGTCCATCGCCGCCCGGGAGCGGTGCAGGTAGTAGGCGAGCAGCCGCATGACGGCACCGTCGTCCTCCGCGATCGAGCGGGCATGCTCGCGCAGCAGGTCGTGAAAGGTGTACCGGCCCGGTTCGAGCTGCAGGAGCATGTGGGCGTCGAGAAGACCCTCCAGAAGCTCCTCCGCCTCCTCCTCCGAGCTCCCCGCCAGCGCGGCCGCGCCGCACGGATCGATGTCGCGGCCCGGCACCAGCCCGAGCAGGCGGAACATGCGCTGCTCGGCCTCGTCCAGCTGCTCGTAGGACAGGGCGAAGGCCGCCGACACCCCGTCCAGAAGCCGTCGATGCTCCCGCAGCCGGCCCGCCAGGTAGGACACGCTCCAGCGCGGACGGTGCTGCAGGCGGGCAGCCGAGATCCGGATGGCGAGCGGCAGGTGCCCGCACAACCGCAACACCTCGCGTACGGCCTCCGGCTCACGGTGGGCGCGCTCGCCCACGATCCGCCCGAACAGCCCGGCGGCGTCCTCCTCCCCCAGCACGTCGACCGACAGGGCGTGGGCGCCGTCCAGATCGACGAGCCGCCGCCTGCTGGTGATCAGAACGAGGGTGTCGGAACGCCCCGGCAGCAAAGGACGCACGTGCTCGGCGTCGAAGGCGTTGTCCAGCACGACCAGCACGCGGCGATCGGCCAGCTCGGCACGCCACAGAGCGCCCCGCTCGACCGGCGTGACCGGGATACGGTCGGCGGGCACCCCGAGCTGGCGAAGGAGGGCCTCCAGCGCGGCGGCGGCCTCGATCGGCTCTTGGCCCGCGGTGTGCGCCTGCAGGTCGATGAAGAGCCGCCCGTCCGGATGGCGAGCGGCCAGCCGGTGGGCCGCGTGGACGGCGAGCGCGGTCTTACCGATCCCGGCCATGCCGTCGATCGTGACGACCCCCGGCCCGCGATGCTCACCCACGAGCCGCTCCAGCTCGACATTCCGCCCGGAAAAATCAGAAATGTCATAAGGCAAGAAGGTGGAGCGACGCGGCGAGCCGGAAGCCACCGGCCCCACCGGCACCGCGTCGGCCACCGCCGGTACCGCGTCGGCCAACCGCAAAGCCGGATCATCCACCAGGACCGCCCGCTCCAGCCCGGCGAAGGCACGCCCAGGATCGAGCCCCTGCTCCTCCGCCAGAGCCGCGCGATAGGAACGCGCCGCCGCCAGGGCGTCGGCCTGCCGCCCCGCCCGGTGCAAGGCCAGGACGAGGTGGCCGTTGAGCTTCTCGCGGAGCGGAGCGGCACTCACCTGAGCGGCGAGCTCGTCGAGCAGACCGCCGTGCCGCCCGGCGGCGAGCTCGGCCTCCACCAGGCGCTCGTACGCCGACAGCCGCCGGTCACCCCAGAGCTCCCGGGCACCGCTGACATAGTGCGCGTGCACATCCTCCAGCGCCTCGCCACACCACAGATCCAGAGCCCCGCGCAGCTCCCCCGCGGCCACCAGCTCGGTGAACTCCCGCACGTCGAGCTGCCCGGGCTCGGGCTGCGCGACGTAGCCGCCGGCACGCGTCTCGAGAAGCCCTGCCGCTCCCACACCGCGCAACACCTTGCGGATCGCGGTGACCGAGGCGTGGATCTGCGATCGGGCGGTGTCCGGCCGATCATGACCCCACATCGCCTCGATCAGCCGCTCGATGCCGATCACCCGGCCGCCGTTGAGCAGAAGATAGGCCAGAACAGCCCGATGACGTGGAGCGATACCCGTCACAGGCACACCGTCGACGATCACCTGGACGGGACCGAGAAGGGTGAAACGCAGCATCGTCCCTCCAGCAACGTCGCATCGCGCGCGCATAGCGAATGTATCAATCCGGGCAGCCACTCTGATCTCACACGAACCGGGACGAAGGAAACACCATGGAAGCCCGCATGAAGAACCCCGCCACGCTCATCCCCGCCGCCGGCCGGCCCATCCAGGAGCTGATGAAGGCCGCCCAGTCGCAGGGCCTGCCCCAGGAGCTCATGGAGATGATCCACCTGCGGGTCAGCCAGATCAACGGCTGCAGCTTCTGCGTCGACGCCGGCCTGAAGAACCTGCGCAAGCTCGGCGAGAGCGACGAGCGCATCGGCCTGGTCGCCGCCTGGCGCGAGGCCCCGTACTACACCGACACCGAGCGGGCCGCGCTGGAGCTGGCGGAGGCCTCGACCCGGCTGGCCGACCGCGACGACGCCGTCTCCGACGAGGTCTGGAACAACGCCGCCGACCACTTCGACGAGCGGCAGCTGGCCTCGATCCTGCTGATGACCGCCGTCACCAACCTCTTCAACCGCCTGAACGCCCCGATCCGGCAGATCGCCGGCAGCTGGTGAGCGCCGGCCCTCGCGCAGGAGGCACCGCCATGTCCGTCGCCCGCTCACACCGCTACTCCGTCGCCGACGCCGACCTGGAGGAGTTCCTGGCCCGCCGGAGCTCGCTGATCGCGACCGTCCGGGAGGGACACCCCGGGCTCACCCGCGCCGTGCTGATCCACCTCGAGGACGGCACCTACACCGACATCTGGCACTGGGAGACCGCCGAGCAGATGGGCGCCGCGTTCGCCGCCCTGCCCACCTTCCCGGAGGCGCCGCTGGCCATGGCCCTGACCAAGGACGACACCGCCCTGAACGGCCAGGTCGTCGACGAGCGCTGAGACCTGCCGGCGGCCGGCTCCCGGATCTCCTGGCCGGGCCCTCGCTCCTCTCCCCGGCGCGAGCACGACCGGGCGCGCCGGTCGTGCCGGTCGTGCCGGTCGTGCCGGCCGCGCCGGCCGCGCCGGCCGCGCCGCGGACGCCTCGGGAGAAGGAGCCGGCCGTCGACGGGCCGGTCAGGCCCAGGGGTCGAAGGGGATGCCGCCGGGCTTGGAGCGCGAGAGGAGGTCCCCGAACCTGCCGTCGTTGATCTTTATGGTCGCGGAGCCGAAGTTCGCGTTCATCAGCCTGTCGCGCAGCCAAGTACTGGGCCAGCCGTTCCA
>NZ_JBPXMB010000034.1:0-83781 GCF_051918945.1 Streptosporangium sp. LJ11 | reverse complement strand
CGCAACTGGGTGCAGGCGACCTCGCAGGGCCCGGGGTTCTTCGTCTTCGACTCGCTCCGGTCGTGGCTGAGCTACCAGGTGCAGGTGCTCGGCTTCCACACCGGGCTGAGCACCGGGCACAACTACCAGTCGGCCCCCTGGACCTGGCCGCTGCTGTCCCGCCCGGTGGCGTTCCACTATCCGCCGAACAAGACCGGGTGCGGCGTCGACAGCTGCGCCGAGGCGGTGCTCGGGGTCGGCACCCCGGTCATCTGGTACGGGGGTCTCGCCGCCCTCATCGCCATGATCGCCTGGTACGTCGCCACCCGCGACTGGCGCGCAGGAACCGTGCTCGTCGGCTACGCCGCAGGCTGGCTCCCCTGGTTCTACTACGCCCTCGCCGACAACCGCACCATGTATCTCTTCTACGCGATCACGATGCTCCCCTTCATGATCCTCGCGTTGACCCTGGCCGCCGGGCTGATCATCGGACGGGCGGACGCCGCGCCCAACCGCAGGGCGATGGGGGCCGCGGTCGTCGGGGCCTTCACGCTCCTCGCGCTGATCAATCTCGGGTGGCTCTACCCGGTGCTCGTCGCCGAGCTCATCCCGCACTCCCAGTGGTGGGCGCGGATGCTGTTCCGGAGCTGGGTGTGACGGGACCGGGTGTGCCGGGATCCGGTGTGACGGGACCGGTCGTGCCGGTATCGGGCGCGCCGGGGGTGGTCGCGACGGGTCCGTCCGTGACGGCGGGCGGCTCGGTCGTGGCGGTCGCGGGCGGGGTCGCGGTCGCGGTCGCGGTCGCGGTCGGGGTCGCGGGCGGCGCGGCGGGGCCGATCATGATCGTTCCGGTCGGGGCGTCATCGGGGACGACGTCGCCGTCCGTGACGGCGGGCGGCGCGGTGGCGGGCCTGGAGAACCCGTGGCGCAGCGAGATCGCCGCCGCCAGGCACGCCAGCGGCACCGCGGGCAGCAGGTAGCGGTAGTCGAACTCGGCCGTCGCCGCCGGGGCCAGGATGAGCCCGAACGCCGCCAGCCACGGCAGCAGCACGGCCCCGCCCAGCCTGCGCCAGCGCGCCACCACCCCGGCCAGGCCGACCAGCAGCAGCGCGCCGAGCACGATGCCGGGCAGCCGGACGACGCGCTGGTAGCCCTGCAGGAAGGTGGCCCACGGGGCGTGCAGGTCGGTGCCGATCACGCGCTGCTTCCCCTGGAGCTGCGCGACCCGCAGGCCCGGGTCGTACTTGCGCGCGTCGGTGTCGGTGTTGCCCTGGTACGACGACCAGGCGGGCAGGACCTTGGTCGTCAGCGGGAACTCGTACTGCACGTAGGTCTGGACGTCGGGGAAGCGCGGCCTGCCCCAGTGGAAGGCGCGGAAGAAGTCGCCGGCCACGATGCCGAGATAGTCCATCGGCTGGGACAGGATGGCCCGCTGGGCGAACGCGCCCGCGGTCTTGTTCATCTCCGGGGTGAACGTGCTGCCCACCCCGAAGGCGTGGAAGCGCTGGCCGTTCTGTGCCCACCAGAGATACTTCTGCCCGGAGAAGTGGCGCTCGCTCGGTGGCGCGCTGATGCACAGCAGCGCCAGCTCCAGCTCCTCGCGCGGATCGACCTTCATCTTCGTGCAGTCGGCGAAGAGCGACGTCCGCATGTAGAGGATCGCGCCGTCGCTGTTGGTCATCGCGAAGTTGCCGTGCGCCGAGGCGAACCAGGCCATGTAGCCGACCACCGGGAGGGCGCACGCGGTGATCATCGCCGCGATCGTCTTCCAGGCCGTGCGCTTGACCAGCAGGTATACCACGACCAGCGCGAGGATCGGCAGGCCGATGGACCGGGTCAGGGCGGTCAGCGCCAGCATCAGCCCGATCACCGCGCCGAGCCGCCAGGACATCCGCCGGTGCCAGAGCACCAGCGTGATCACGCCCACGACCAGCAGCATGAACATCACGTCGGACATGATCAGGTGTTCGAGCTGGATCTGGTACGTGTCGAACAGCACCGGCACCGCGGCCAGCGTCGCCCCCCAGCCGGGCAGCCCGAACCTGCCGCGCAGCAGGGTGTAGATCAGGACCGCGATGCCCAGGCCCATCAGGTGCTGGACGAAGGCCACCAGCGCGAAGCTGTGCAGGGGCCTCAGCAGCAGGAGCAGGAAGGAGTAGCCGTTCGGGCGCAGGGCGCTGGGGCGGCTCGGGTTGACGGCCCCCGAGACGTACTCGTAGGAGTCGTTGAACCACAGAGCCGGGCCGTAGCCGAGCATGGTGACCACACGCAGCAGGAACGCCAGCGCGAGGGCGGCCACGAAGAGGCGATGCCGAGAGAGGAAGGCTCGCAGGCGAGCGCCCCGCTCGGGCGGAGGCACGTCCAGGCGAGGGCGGTCGGCGACGGTCACCATGCATTACAGGATGCCAGCCGTTTCGGGGAGTTGACCCGGGCAGGGGACTCTAGAGGGCATCATGGTGAGATTGGCTTGTGCAGTGAGTGAAGGGTTGAGACGTGGAACTGACCGTGGTCATGCCTTGCTTGAACGAGGCGGAGACCGTGGAGACCTGCGTACGCAAGGCGCTCGCCTGCATGCGGGAGCACGGGATCGACGGGGAAGTCCTGATCGCCGACAACGGCAGCACGGACGGCTCACAGCAGCTCGCGCGCGAGGCCGGAGCCCGGGTCGTGCACGTCGACGCCAAGGGATACGGCAACGCGCTGATGGGCGGCATCCGCGCGGCGCGCGGCCGCTACGTCATCATGGGCGACGCGGACGACTCCTACGATTTCACGGCGCTGCTGCCCTTCGTCGAGCAGCTCCGTGACGGTGCCGACCTGGTGATGGGCAACCGGTTCAAGGGCGGCATCGCGCCGGGCGCCATGCCCCCGCTCCACCGCTACCTGGGCAACCCGGTGCTCTCCTTCATCGGCCGCCTGTTCTTCCCCAGCGCGATCGGCGACTTCCACTGCGGCCTGCGCGGCTTCCGGCGCGACTCCATCCTCAGGCTCGGCCTGCAGACCGGCGGCATGGAGTTCGCCAGCGAGATGGTGGTCCGCTCGACCCTGTCCGGGCTGGACGTGCGCGAGGTGCCCACCACGCTGTCGCCCGACGGCCGCTCCCGCCCGCCGCACCTGCGCTCCTGGCGCGACGGCTGGCGCCACCTGCGCTTCCTGATGCTCTACAGCCCCCGCTGGCTGTTCTTCATCCCCGGCCTGGTCCTGATGACCCTCGGCCTGGTCGCGGGCGCCGCCCTCACCTTCGGCCCGGTCTACATCGGCAAGCTCGCCTTCGACGTCGACACCCTGGTCGGCGCCTCGGCCATGGTGGTGATCGGCTTCCAGGCGTCGCTGTTCGCCCTGTTCACCAAGGTGTACGCCGCCGAGGAGGGCTTCCTGCCGGAAGACCGCAGGGTGCGCAAGCTCGTCGACATCGTGAGCCTGGAGAAGGGCCTGATCGTCGGCGGGCTGCTCGCCCTGGGCGGCCTGGGCGGCCTGGTCGCCTCGCTGGTCCACTGGCAGACGCGCAGCTTCGGCCCGCTGATCCCGTCGGAGTCGCTGCGCATCGTCGTGCCCTCGGCCACCGCGCTGATCGTGAGCTTCCAGACGATCTTCGCGGCGCTGTTCATCAGCATCCTGGGCATCCGCCGTACCAAGGAGACGCCCATCGACGTGGCCGCCTCCGCCGCGGAGGAGGCCGCCGAGGCCGTCAGCCGCGCCGCCGCGGGCGACCCGGCGGACGCCCCCGTCGACGGTGCCACGCCGGCGGCCCCGCGGCTGCCGTGAGCGCCGCGGCGGCTTCGGGAAAAGGTCCCGGAAAGTCGAGGGCCGCGGAGAACCACGACAGCACCAAGACCCGAGGCCGCGTCCCTTAGGCTTGCATCATGTCCCAGCACATCCTGACCGCGGTCGCCTGGCCATACGCCAACGGCCCCCGCCACATCGGGCACGTCTCCGGATTCGGCGTGCCGTCCGACGTCTTCAGCCGCTACCAGCGGATGGCGGGCAACAAGGTCCTCATGGTGAGCGGGACCGACGAGCACGGCACCCCGATCCAGGTCCAGGCCGACAAGGAGGGCCTCACCGCCCGCGAGCTCGCCGACCGCTACAACAGAGTGATCGTCGAGGACCTCCAGGCGCTGGGGCTCTCCTACGACCTGTTCACCCGGACCACCACGGAAAACCACTACGCGGTCACGCAGGAGATCTTCAAGGGACTCCACGCCAACGGCTATATCTTCCCCCAGACCACGATGGGCGCCATCTCGCCCTCCACCGGGCGCACCCTGCCCGACCGTTACATCGAGGGCACCTGCCCGATCTGCGGTTACGAGAGCGCCCGTGGCGACCAGTGCGACAACTGCGGCAACCAGCTCGACCCGATCCAGCTGATCGACCCGGTGAGCAAGGTCAACGGCGAGACGCCGATCTTCGTGGAGACCGAGCACTTCATGCTCGACCTGCCCGCGTTCGCCGAGGTCCTGGCGTCGTGGCTGTCCTCCAAGGAGGGCGACTGGCGGCCCAACGTGCTGAAGTTCGCCCTCAACATGCTCGGCGACATGCACCCCCGCGCGATCAGCCGCGACCTCGACTGGGGCGTGCCGATCCCGCTGGAGGGCTGGAACGACCAGGCCAACAAGCGGCTCTACGTCTGGTTCGACGCGGTCATCGGCTATCTCAGCGCCTCCATCGAGTGGGCCCGCCGCTCCGGCGACCCCGAGGCCTGGCGCCGGTGGTGGCAGGACCCCGAGGCCCTCGGCTACTACTTCATGGGCAAGGACAACATCGTCTTCCACGCGGAGATCTGGCCGGCGATGCTGCTCGGCTACAACGGGCAGGGCGCCCGTGACGGCGAGCCGGGCTCCCTCGGCGCGCTGAACCTGCCCTCCGAGGTCGTCTCCAGCGAGTTCCTCACGATGGAGGGGCGCAAGTTCTCCTCCTCCCGCCAGGTGGTCATCTACGTGCGCGACTTCCTGGAGCGCTACGACGCCGACGCGCTGCGCTACTACATCGCCGTGGCGGGCCCGGAGAACCAGGACACCGACTTCACCTGGTCGGAGTTCCTCAACCGCAACAACGGCGAGCTGGTGGCGGCCTGGGGCAACCTGGTGAACCGCTCGATCTCGATGGCCGCCAAGAACTTCGGGGTCATCCCCGAGGCGGGCGACCTCACCGACGCCGACCGCGCGATGCTGGAGCGCAGCCGCGCGGCCTTCCCGAAGGTCGCCGCCGAGTTCGAGCACTGCCGCTTCAAGAACGCGACGAACGAGGCGTTCGAGGTCATCCGCGAGGCGAACCGGTACCTCGCCGAGCAGGAGCCCTGGAAGATCAAGGACGACCCCGCGCGGGTGAAGACCATCCTGCACGTCGCCCTGCAGGTCGTGGACGACGCCAAGACGCTGCTCACCCCGGTGCTGCCCAACTCCTCCAACAAGATCTACGCGATGCTCGGCGGCACCGGCGTCTGGACGGGCATGCCGGAGATCCAGGAGGTCACCGACGACGACGGCAGGACCTACCCGATCATCACCGGCTCCTACGACGGCGCCGCGCGCTGGGAGTCGTCCCCGATCCGGGTGGGCTCTCCGCTCGCCCCGCCGACCCCGTTGTTCGTGAAGCTCGACCCGAAGATCGTCGAGGAGGAGCTGGCCCGCCTGGGCGAGTAGGACAGGCTCTCGCGGCCCGCACCCAGGGCCCGCGGCGGCCCGCGATCAAGACCTTCAGCGGTCACCAGGGCTCTTCCCGCGGTCACCAGGGCTCTTCGCGGTCCGCGACCGGGGTTCTCAGCGGCCCGCGCCCGGCACCGGGCGCGGGCCCACCGGCTTCTCGGTAGGTTGGACGCCGTGAGCACGCCGAAGCTTCCCGACGCACCCAGGCCGCTGCCGGCAGAGGTGTTCGACAGTCACTGCCATCTCGACATCATGGTGGGCAACCGCCAGGCGTCCTCGGGGGATCCGGTCGCCCAGGCCGCGCAGGCGGCCCGGGCGAGCGTCGAGGGCATCCTCGACGAGGCCCGCGCCGTCGGCGTGACGCGGCTCGTCACGATCGGCTACGACCTGCCGTCCTCGCGCTGGAACGCCGAGACGGCCGCCCTCCACGCGGACGTCTACGCCGGGGTGGCCATCCACCCCAACGAGGCGCACGCCTCGACGCCGGAGACCCTCGCCGAGATCGAGCGGCTGGCCCGCCTGCCCCACGTCAGGGCGGTGGGGGAGACCGGTCTCGACTACTACCGAGACTGGGCGTCGAAGGACGACCAGCACGCCAGCTTCCGCGCGCACATCGAGATCGCCAAGCGGACCGGCAAGGCCCTGGTGATCCACGACCGCGAGGCCCACGACGACGTACTGCGCGTGCTGGCCGAGGAGGGCGCCCCCGAGGTCGTGGTGTTCCACAGCTTCTCCGGTGACGCCGAGATGGCGAAGCGGTGTGTCGCCGCCGGATATTTCATGTCGTTCTCCGGCCCGGTCACCTACAAGAACGCCGCCTACCTCCGCGAGGCCGCGCGGGTCGCGCCGAGGGAGCTGATCCTCGTCGAGACCGACGCGCCCTACCTGCCGCCCGCCCCCCACCGGGGCAAACCCAACGCGCCCTACCTCCTACCGCTCACGCTGCGCTGCCTCGCCGAGGTCAAGGCGGCCGACCTCACCGAGCTCGCCGCCGCCGTCAGCGCCAACGGGGAGACCGTCTTCGGCTCCTGGTGACCCTTCCCGGTGCCGGCCCACGGCGGCGCCGGAGCCGATCCGGAGCCGGGCGTCCGCTTCTACGGCGACCGGGGCCGGAGACCTCAGCCCACGGCGGCGCCGAAGTCGGCGGAGGCGGCGCCCTCGAGGGCGGGGATCTTCCCGGTGCCCGGCGAGAGCGGGATGCCCTCGGTGTCGTTGCGGCCCAGCAGGACGACCGCTCCGGCGCCTCCCCTGTCGGGCGCCCCGACGACCAGCCGGTTACCGCTGAACCCGACCGACCAGCCGAAGTGGTCGCCCGCCTCGCTCTGGGTGACCAGAGTGCCCGAGTCCGGCTCGCCCATCGTGATCAGTCGTACGCCGCCCTGCCCGCCGGTGCCGTCGAAGGGCACGCCCACGGCGAGCCTGATCTCTCCCGCGCCCTCGCCGGTGAAGGCCAGCGAGAATCCGTAGCCCTCGCCCCCGGCCCCCTCCGCGCCCTGGTGGAGGGTGGCGATCGGGCTGACCTCCTGGGCGTCGGAGGCCTGGAACAGCTGGACGAGGCCGGAGTCCTTCACCTCCCCGCCGTCGCCGAGCGGGGCGCTCACCGCGAGGTAGCCGACGTCCCCCTGCTCGGCGTAGGCCATCGCGTAGCCGAACCGGTCGCCCCCCTGGGACCTGGCCACCTCGCGCAGGTCCCACTTCCTGCTCCCGTACTCCTCCTTGGCCTCGCGCACGTCGTAGATCACCGCGATCGACCCCGAGTCGAGCTTGCCCGCGCCGACCTGGCGCCCCGCCCCGTCGTCGTTCTCGTACGGCACGCCGACCGCGAGATCCGGCTCGTCCGGGGTGCCGCCGAGCCTGCCGATCGCCAGTGACCAGCCGAACATGTCGCCGACCTCGCCGTTGCCCGAGATGCCCTCGGTCTCCTGGGAGATCCGCCGGCCCGTGCCGAGCGTCGCGGCGTCGAACAGGTGGACCGCGCCGGAGTCGGCCGTGCCCCCGGCGTTCTCGTGCGGGGCTCCGACCGCCACCAGCGTCCCGCCGAAGGCCAGGGACCAGCCGAAGTGGGCGTCGGCCTCCGGCTCGGCGGAGACCAGGCGGACCGTCCTGCCCCGGGGGCCGCCGTACACCACGTAGACCGCGCCCGCGTCCGTACGGCCCGCCACGTCCGCGTACGGGGCGCCGACGATCAGGTCCGCGCAGCCGTCGCCGTCGACCTTGGCCAGCCGCACCGACCATCCGAAGGCGTCCCCCGTCTTCGTCTCGGGGGCGGTCACCGCCTTGCCGCTCTCTCCCCGGCCGAACAGCATGTGGACGGCTCCCGCACCGGTCAGCCCGCCGGGGTTGGCGAAGGGGTCGCCGACCGCGGAGTCCTCCAGGCCGTCGCCGTCGAAGTCGCTCACGCCCGCCCCGGTGCAGTCGGCGGGCGAGGCGGTGCCGGATCCGGCCGCGAGGTGCCTGGCGGACGCGGTGAGCGCCTCGGCGGCCCCGGTGGCGGGGAGCGCGATCGCGGCCGTCGCCGCGAGGGAGAGCAGCAGCCTCAAGACAGTCTCACCTCGATGGTCCTGCCTTCCTTGATCATCACGCCGGTCAGCTTGGCGGGCTTGCGGGCCGGGGGAATGTCAAAGACCAGGAGGGCCTCCGCCTTCGTCCCGGGGGGCAGGGCGGCGGGCAGGGCCGTCGACACCCTCTCGGGGGAGTGCGTCGCGCCGCGATCGTCGATCAGGGTGATCGCGGCGCTGTCGCCGAGCTGGACCTGCTCCCCGCCGGTGTTGATCAGCGTCAGCGGGACCGTGCAGAACCGGCCCTTCGCCGGGGTGGCGTTCCGGTAGGAGGTGAGCCCGCAGGCCGGGGTGCGCGGGACGATCAGCCGCGGGTCCTCGAGGAAGGAGCCGGTCATGATCGTGCGGCCCACGTCGCCGGCGCCGCTTCCGGCGAGGTCGCCGGTTTCGCCGGTGGTGCCCGTCCGCGCCTGACCCTGGCCGTTCGGGTTTCCCCCGGGGATGTTCAACAGGACGACGACCGTGACGGCCAGCGCCACGAGCACGGCCAGTCCGGCGAACAGCCAGCGCCGCCGGGGCGCCGAGCCCTTCGCGTCCGGCGTGTCCGATCCCGGCGGGACCTGGAAGCCGGACGGGGGCGACTGGGGCGACGGGCGCGACGGGGGCGACGGGGGCAGGGTGGGCACCTGACCCGGTGCCTGATCCTGCGTCCCGTCCTGCGCCTGGCCCTGCGCCTGGCCGTACGCCGGGGCGTGGAAGGGGGTCGTGAACGGGCGCGACGGTGACGTCGTGGGCTCGGCCCGCATGGGGTACGGGAGCGGATTCGGCGGCGAGGTACGCTCCGGCGCCGCCAGGGAGCCCGACGACCCCGATGACCCTGACGACTCCGACGACCCCGGCGGTCCTGACGGCTCCGGCGGCGTGGTCGGAGAGGCCGGCGCCGTGCGGGGCGCCGGTGTCGTCCGGGACCCGGAGGACGTCGGCGCCGTGGACGGGCCGGGCGCCGCGGTCTCCGGGGGCACGGACGTGAAGGCCGCCCCGGGGGCCGTGAACGGGGCCGGTCCGGAGGGCGAGTCCGCCGGACCCCGGACGGGAATCGATCCGGGGATGGGCGTCGGTGCCGTGGCCGGGTCGGTGAACCCCGCCTCCAGGTTCAGCGCGCTGAGGGTCTGGGTGGAGTCGGGTTCCACGTTGGCGGGCGGCTCCCAGGACTCGTTCAGCAGGTCGGTGGCGATCAGCGTGGGCGGGTCGACCCGGACGGGAGCCGGGGCGGCCGGTGCCGCGATCCCACCGCCGACCAGGGCGATCAGCAGGTCCTGGGCGCTGGGCCGCTGGTAGGGGTCCATCTCGGTCGCGCGGCGCACCAGGTCGTTCAGCGGGGCGGGAAGCGCGCCCAGGTCGGGCGGGGTGGTGAGCAGCCGGGTGGCCATGGTCATCATGTCGCCCCGCCCGTAGGGGTGGCGGCCGTTGCCCGCGTACGCGACCAGGCAGCCCCAGGCGAAGACGTCGGCGGCCGGGGTGATCTCCAGGCCGCGCACCTGCTCGGGAGCCCACCAGCCGGGGCTGCCGAGCACCTCGCCCGAGCGGGTGAAGCTGTGCGTGGAGTCGAGGGCTCTGGCGATGCCGAAGTCGATCACGCGGGGCCCCGACATGGACAGGATCACGTTGGCGGGCTTGAGGTCCCGGTGCACCAGCCCGGCGACGTGGATCGCGGCCAGCGCCGCCGCCACCCCCAGGGCCACGCCGTGCAGGGTGCCCTGCTCCAGGGCGCCGTGCTCGGTGATCTGGCGGGACAGCGGCGTGCCCGCGATGTACTCGGTGACCATGTACGGCCGGCCGTCGCCGTCGTTGCCGTTGTCCAGCACCTGCGCGGTACAGAACGAGGCCACCCGCCGGGCGTTCTCGACCTCCGTGTGGAACCTCGCCGCGAAGCCCTCCTCGACCGCGAACTCCGCCTTCACCACCTTGAGCGCGACCGGTCTCCCCGTCGGCGCCAGCGCCAGGTAGACGGTTCCCATCCCGCCCTCGCCGAGACGTCCGAGCAGGCGGTAACTCCCGATCTGCTCGGGGTCGGCGGGTCGCAGCCCTTCGACACCGGGCTGGTTCACGTCCTCTTCACCGGGAAGATTCCCTTTCTCACCGTTGGGCCCCCGTACGGCAACGTTATCCACAACGGAACCCCTCGCGCTTCATCGAGCGTCTTTGCATCGTCTTCGGTGCGGGAAACTGGTCGGATGGCATGGGAGAGCAACCTTGGGTGATCGAGATAAACGAGTCGAAGGCCACGGCGGGCCGGTGGATGCCGGGTTCAGACCGCCGTGCGGAGAACCAGCATGAACCTACTTGGTCCTGCAGAAATACGTATTTTGGCGAACAAGCTCAACATTCGTCCCACAAAAAAGCTCGGCCAGAACTTCGTGATCGACGCGGGCACGGTCCGCAAGATCGTGCGGGTGGCCGGGCTTGAGCCCGACGACGTCGTCATCGAGGTCGGTCCCGGGCTGGGGTCGCTCACGCTCGCGCTGCTTCCCGAGGTCCGCGGCGTGATCGCCGTGGAGATCGACCCCGTCCTCGCGGCCCAGCTCCCGCTGACCGTCGCCGAGCACGCCCCCGAGCTCGCCGGCCGCCTCACCGTGGTGCTCGCCGACGCCATGCGCGTGCTGCCCGCGGAGCTGCCGGAGGAGAGGCCGACCGCGCTGGTCGCCAACCTCCCCTACAACGTGTCCGTGCCGGTGGTGCTGCACCTGCTGGAGACGCAGCCGTCGCTGAGCAAGGTCCTGATCATGGTGCAGGCCGAGGTCGCCGACCGGCTGGCCGCGGCCCCGGGTTCCAAGGTGTACGGCATCCCCTCGGTCAAGGCCGCCTGGTACGCCGACGTCCGCCGGGCCGGGCCCGTCGGCCGTACGGTCTTCTGGCCGGTTCCCAACGTCGACTCCGGCCTGGTCGCGATGGTCCGGAGGGAACCGCCCACGACCGTGGCCACCCGCGAGGAGGTCTTCGCGGTGGTGGACGCCGCCTTCGCCCAGCGCCGCAAGACCCTCCGCGCCGCCCTCGCCTCCTGGGCGGGCACGGCCCCCGCGGCCGAGCGGGCGCTGCGGGCCGCGGGCATCGACCCCTCCGAGCGCGGCGAGCAGCTCACCGTCGAGGACTTCGCGCGAATCGCCGAGCACCGTACGACGGAAAGCGCGGCGGAAAGCGGTGTGTAGCGTGATTCACCGGTCGGTTTGTGTGCGCGGCGGAAGGATCCCGTTACGATCTGACGTCGTGACCAGTGAGCGAGCCCTGATGGGGGACGCATGAACTCCGTGACCGTCCGCGTGCCCGCGAAGGTCAACCTGCAGCTCGCCGTCGGACCGCTGCGGGACGACGGCTACCACGACCTCGTCAACGTCTTCCACGCCGTTTCGATCTTCGACGAGGTCACGGCCACCGCGGAGACCGGGATGAGCGTCCGGGTGGAGGGCGAGGCCGCCGGCCAGGTGCCGGAGAACCGCGACAACCTCGCGATCAGGGCCGCCCTCGCGCTGGCCGGGCACGCGGGCCGCTCGTACGGCGTGAACCTGCTCATCCGCAAGTCGATCCCGGTGGCGGGCGGCATGGCGGGCGGCAGCGCCGACGCCGCCGCGGCCCTGGTCGCCTGTAACGAGCTGTGGGGCCTCGGCCTGCCGATCGAGGACCTGATGGAGATCGCCGCCGACCTCGGCAGCGACGTCCCGTTCGCGCTGCTCGGCGGTACGGCCGTCGGCACCGGCAGGGGCGAGCGGCTCACCCCGCTGGACATCGCGGGCACCTTCCACTGGGTGTTCGCGCTCGCCGACGGCGGCCTGTCCACGGCCACGGTCTACGCCGAGTGCGACCGCCTCCGCCAGGCGACCGGCGAGCGGGTCGCCTGGCCCCAGGCCGCCGAGCCGCTGCTGGCCGCGCTGCGCGAGGGGGACGCGGAGACCCTCGGCGCCGAGCTCCGCAACGACCTGCAGCCCGCCGCGGTGATGTTGCGCGGATCCCTGGCCCGCACCCTGGACGCCGGCCGCGAGCACGGGGCCCTCGGCTCGCTGGTCTCCGGCTCCGGGCCCACCTGCGCCTTCCTCGCCCGCTCCGAGGCCCACGCGGGTGAGCTGGCCGCCTCCCTGAAGGACGCCGGGGTGGCGCGCGACGTCATCACCGCGCACGGCCCCGTCCCCGGCCCGGTGATCGTGTAGTCGCGGGGGAGCGCGCCGGCCGGGAGCGGATACGCTTGTGTGGCGATGAATCTGGTCAATCTTGAGTCGGTCTCCCACTCCTACGGTCCCAAGCCCCTGCTCCGCGACGTCTCCCTCGGCATCGAGGTGGGCGACCGCATCGGCGTGGTCGGCCGCAACGGCGGCGGCAAGACCACCCTCATCTCGGTGATAGCCGGCGACCTCAAGCCGAACACCGGACGGGTCACCCACAACCGGGGGCTCCAGGTGGGCTCGCTGTCGCAGGGCGACGATCTCGATCCGGCGCGGGCGGTGCGCGACATCGTCCTCGGCGACAGGTCCGAGCACGAGTGGGCGGGCGACGCGGGCATCCGCGAGATCCTCGCCAGCCTGCTTGGCGACATCGACCTGACGGCGCTCGCCGGGAGCCTGTCGGGCGGTGAGCGGCGCCGTACGGCCCTGGCCAAGCTGCTCATCGACGAGCACGACCTGATCATCCTGGACGAGCCGACCAACCACCTCGACATCGAGGCCATCGACTGGCTCGCCAGGCACCTGGCGGGCCGCAGGACCGCGCTGGTGGTCGTGACCCACGACCGGTGGTTCCTGGACGCGGTCTCCACCAGGACGTGGGAGGTCGTGGACGGCGCGGTCGAGCGCTACGAGGGCGGGTACGCCGCGTACGTGCTGGCCAAGGCCGAGCGCGCCCGGGTCGCGGCCTCCACCGAGGCCCGCCGCCAGAACCTGATGCGCAAGGAGATCGCCTGGCTCCGCCGGGGCCCGCCCGCGCGCACGTCCAAGCCCAAGTTCCGCATCGACGCCGCCCAGGCGCTGATCGCCGACGAGCCGCCCGCCAGGGAGAGCGTCGAGCTGGTCAAGTTCGCCGCCGCCCGGCTGGGCCGCACGGTCTACGACCTCGAGGACGTCACCCTGCACGCCGGGGGCCCCGGCCAGGGCCCGATGGTCCTCGACCACTCGACCTGGCAGTTCGGCCCCGGCGACCGGGTCGGCCTGATCGGCGTGAACGGGTCGGGCAAGTCCTCGCTGCTCCGCCTGCTCGCCGGTACCGTGCACCCCGACTCGGGCAGGCTCGTACGCGGCAAGACGGTCCGCCTGGCGCACCTGTCGCAGGAGCTGGGCGAGCTCGACCCGGAGCGCCGGGTGCTGGAGACCGTCGAGGAGGTCCGCAAGTTCATCCAGGTCGGCAAGAAGGAGTGGACGGCCTCCCAGCTGCTGGAACGCCTCGGCTTCAAGGGCGACGCGCAGTGGAAGGTCGTCGGCGACCTGTCCGGTGGCGAGCGGCGCCGCCTGCAGCTGCTCCGCCTCCTCATGGACGACCCCAACGTGCTGCTGCTCGACGAGCCGACCAACGACCTCGACATCGAGACGCTCAACGAGCTGGAGGACCTGCTCGACGGCTGGCCGGGCACGCTGATCCTGGTCAGCCACGACCGCTACTTCCTGGAGCGGGTCACCGACAGGACCGTCGCCCTGCTCGGCGACCGCAAGCTGTCGATGCTCCCCGGCGGGGTGGACGAATACCTGGCCCGGCGCGCCTCGGGGGCGGCCCTGTCCGCGCGGGCGGCGTCCGGCGCGGTGTCCGGCGCGGCCTCGGCGACCTCGTCCACCGGCGCGAAGGAGACGGCCCCCGGCCTGTCCGCGAAGGACGAGCGCGACCTCCGCAAGGAGCTCTCCCGGATGGAGCGTCAGCTCGACAAGCTGAGTGGCCGGGAGGCGAAACTGCACGCGTCCATGGCCGACGCCGCCGCCGACTACGAGCGGCTGGCCTCGCTCGACGCGCAGCTGAAGGAGATCCTCGCGGAGAAGGAGTCGATCGAGGGCGAGTGGCTGGAGCTGGCCGACCGTCTGGGCGAGTAGGCCGCGCGCTCCGGGTCCGTCCCGGAGCGCGGAAGGCCGAGGTTTGGATCTTCCTCGGAGGGCATGAAGGCTCAGCGCACTCCGGTGTCGGTGGCGTCGAAAGGGACGAGTAGCGTGCGCAGCAGGCCCGAAAGGGCCTGCTGTTCGCGTTTTCCCAGGCCGGACAGGAGATCGCGCTCGCGGCGCAGCAGGTCGGCGAAGGCGCCGTCCACGCGCGTCCGCCCGGCGTCGGTCAGCGAGACCAGGACGCCGCGCCGGTCCTCGGGGTCGGGGCGCCGCCTGACCAGCCCGGCCGCGGCCAGCCGGTCGATCCGGTTGGTCATCGTTCCCGAGGTCACCAGCGTCGCGCGGAGCAGGGCTCCCGGGCTCATCTCGTACGGCTCCCCGGCCCGGCGCAGGGCGGTGAGCACGTCGAACTCCCAGGTCTCCAGGCCGTGCTCGGCGAAGGAGGCCCGGCGGGCGCGGTCGAGGTGGCGGGCGAGGCGGGAGACCCGGCTGAGCACCTGGAGCGGCTCCACGTCGAGGTCGGGGCGTTCCTGGCGCCAGGCGGCGACCAGCAGGTCGACCTCGTCCCCGTCGGGTTCCCTGTCGAGCGCGCCGGCCGTGACGGTCTCGTCCTTCGCGGCGGACGGACGCCCGGACTCATGGTCCGCGTGGTGCAGGGTCATGCCGCGAGTCTATCTGTCTTGACATCGAGATATCTTGCCGGATATCAATTGTCTTGATGTCAAGAGATATGTGGGATCCGGTGATCTACGGCCGCTACGCCGACGAGCGCTCGCGGCCGTTCTTCGATCTTGTTTCCAGGATAGCCGCGGAGCGCCCCGGCCACGTGGTCGACGCGGGCTGCGGTACCGGCGAGCTGACCGCCGAGCTCGCCAGGCGGTGGCCCGGCGCCCGCGTCCACGGGTTCGACTCCTCACCCGCCATGATCGAGAAGGCCCCCGCGGGCGGCTCGCTGAGCTTCTCCGTCGACGACGTCACGCGGTGGCGCCCCGGGCACCCGGTCGACGTGATCGTGTCCAACGCCGTCCTGCAGTGGGTGCCCGAGCACCGCGAGCTGCTGCCGCGCTGGGTGGAGGCCCTCGCCCCCGGCGGCTGGCTCGCCTTCCAGGTCCCCGGCAACTTCGACGCCCCCAGCCACGCCCTGGTCCGCGAGCTGTGCCGGACGACGTGGCGCGACCGGCTGGGCGACCTGGTCCGCCCCTCACCGGTCGACGATCCGGCCGGGTATCTGGACCTGCTCACCGGCCTGGGCTGCCGGGTGGACGCGTGGGAGACCACCTACCTGCACGTCCTCCCCGGCGACGACGCCGTGCTCACCTGGATCACCGGCACCGCCCTGCGCCCCGTGCTCGACCGCCTGGATCCCGCCGAGGCCGTCGCCTTCCTCGCCGACTGCGCCGCCCTGCTCCGCGAGGCCTACCCGCGCGGGCCGCACGGCACGGTCTTCCCCTTCCGCAGGGTCTTCGCGGTCGCCCGGAGATGACCCGCGGCCCCGTGGCCGGCTCCCGCCGGTGGTCCGAACGCGACGGATTCAGGTCCCGGCGTGACCGTTCGTGACAGCCCGGTACGCCTCCAGCCGGTCGGCCAGCTCCCCGGGGCGGCTGAGCGCGACGCTGTGGCCTCCGCCGATCTCGTCGGGGACGGTTCCCAGCCGTTCCGCGACGACGCGGCGCATGAACTCGGCGGGGAAGAAGCGGTCGTCGCGGCACAGCAGGAATCTCGTCGGCACGGAGGGCCAGGCGTCGAGTGGCCACGGCTCGGCGAACGGGGTGGCGGACTGCCCGCGGCCTCTTCTCATCGCCTCCGCCGTGAGCTCGGGCGGGACATCGTGGAGGAACAGGGCGGTGTCGTCGTCCGGCGCCCGGCCGTCGCGTTCGTCCTGCTCGCGCCTCGCCGCCTCCCAGCCGGTGTTGGCCCACCAGGCGCCGGGCGGTTCGCCCGGTGACGGGACCATGGCCGTCAGCAGCACCAGGAGCCCGACCGGCACCCGCTCGCACACCAGCGGTGCGGTGAACCCGCCGAAGGACTGGGCGACCACGACGAGGTCGCCACGGTCACCGATGGCGTCGACCACCACGTCGGCGTACTCGGAGAGTCCGGCCGAGTCGTCGTCGCACGGCAGGTCGGGCGTAACCACGTCATGGCCGCGCGCCCGGAGCTCGGCGGCCAGAAGATGCCAGTACCAGGAGTCGGACGCGGCACCGGGGATCAGTACGTAGGTGGTCATGTCCGGCGGTCCTTCCGAGGGTGGAGCGGTGGGCGGGTGCCCGGACCGGCCGTCACAGCCGGCCCCGGCGCTCGAAGTCCTCCACGCCGGCGCCTCCGGGCAACCGGGTCGTGAAGTCGAGGACCCCGACCCAGGCCGGACGGACGGCGATGCGGGCCATCCTCGTACCGGGATGATCCACCGCCGCCACATTGGCGGCGCCCTGCTCGGCCCCGGCGTAACGGTGCTGGGCGAGCGCGTACTCCGGCACGATCCCGTCGACGTCGGTGACCGACGCCCGGCCGCGGACGAGGAGCACCTCGGGCGGCGTGGACGCGGCGTCGATGGTGATGGCGACGTCGGGCCTCGCCCGCAGGGCGGCGATCTTACGCGCTCCGGCGAACGTGGACATGACGACCTCGGTGCCCGTCCAGTGGAACAACATCGGAAACACGCGCGGGGTGCCGTCCGCCGCCACGTACGCCAGCCGCGCCAGCTCCTTCGAGGCGAGCAGGCGCCGCGCCACCTCGCTGTCCAGCAGGCGGACATCGCCCTGCGGCAGCGCCGTCATGTCTTCGCGACCGTCGATCACCATCAGGCTCGCTCCTCGTCGTTTCGACCACGCCTGTCGAGGTCGTACGTGTTGAGACGGTGAGGCGCCGGAAAAGGGGTCACCGCCCCGGCGGCGGCAGGGCGCGGGATCGGCCGGCGGTCAGGACAACGTCGGCGGCAGCCCGAACGCGGGAAACAGACGCGGCTCGAAGACGGTGATCTCGACGATCCTCCCGCCCGCGAGCCGCAGCACGTTGAGCACCTGGGGCCGGTACACGGAGTTTCCCGGCAGCCGGACGTATCCCGCCACCGCCGGCTGCCGGTTCGCCCGGGTGGGTACGCTCCGCCACTCTCCCCGGTACAGCGGCGAATCCGGCCCGAAGGCGTGTGCGGCGAAGGACTCGACCGCCTCGCGACCGGAGAACCAGAACGGGTGCGGAGGCATCGTCATCCGCACGTCCTCACTCAGCAGCTCCGCGAGAGCGGCCGTGTCGACCCGCTCGTGGGCGTCCATGAAGCGTCGCAGCAACTCCCGCTCCCGCGCGGTCGGAGCCGCCGGCGGTGACCATTCCAGCCGATGTTCCGGAAGGTGCGTCCTCAGGGTCGATCGCGCCCGCTTCAGGGCGCTCTTGACCGAGTCGACACTCGTTCCGAGCAGCTCGGCGGTCTCCCCGGCGGGCCAGCCGAGCACGTCCCGCAGGATCAGTGCCGCCCGCTGCCCCGGGGGCAGGTGCTGGAGAGCGGCGAGGAACGCCAGCTCGATGGTCTCCTTGCTCACCACGGCGGCGTCCGGCTGCGTGTCGCCGGATGCCGCCGGCTCCAGCAGCCGATCCGGATACGGCTGCAACCACCGGATCTCGGCCGGCGGCGACACCGCGTACGGATCCTGTGCCTGTCGGGGCTCACGCGGGAGCGGATGGCGCGGGTGCCGGTCGAGGAAGTCGAGACACGCGTTCGTCGCGATCCGGTAGAGCCACGCACGGTAGGTGGAGCGGCCCTGGAAGGTCTCGCGTCCGCGCCACGCCCGCAGGAACGTCTCCTGCACCAGGTCCTCCGACTCCTCGAACGAGCCGAGCATCCGGTAGCAGTGCACCTGGAGTTCCCGCCGGTGGCGCTCGACGAGCTCGGTGAACGCCGGCTCGTCGCCCGCCCGCGCAGCGGCGACGAGCGCGCCGTCCCCGGCTCCGTCCTCGTCCAATGACCCGCCTCCCGAGTATCTCCGCGACACGCTCTCCCCATTAGGACGGATGAGCGGCGCGGAAAGTGTCAGCCCGAGCCCAGGCGACGGTCCAAGGCCGCGCGATACCAACCAGATTCTCACCGGAGCCGGAGCCGGAGCCGGAGCCGGAGCCGGAGCCGGAACCGGAGACGGGCACGGAGCACGCCCATCGGGTGGTCGAGCCTCTCTCCGGCACCGGCCGTCCCGCGAACCCGGTCCACGTCTTCGGCGGTCCACGAGCCGCGCGGTGGTGCGGGTGGCGTCGGGGGAGGGGGCCGTCGCGGTCGGAGGTGTTCACTCAGCGCTGTCGAAAAGCGGCTTGATCCGGTGGCGATCGGTGTGATTCGGTGTGATTCGGGCGGTGCGCGGACCGCCTACGGGGTGTCGGGGGAGTCGCGCGGGCACGCGCCCGGTCGCGGTGGCCCGGCGATCCATTGGACGGGTGTCAGGGGGCCGGTGGAGGAAGCGGCGGGGTCCGGACCGGAAGTGTCACGCCCTCTGTGGCGGGATCGTTCCTTCGGCATATTCTGGGGTGCGCAGACCCTTTCGGTGGCCGGTGACTCGTTCGCTCTCATCGCCGTTCCGCTGCTCATCCTGAACGTGACGGGATCCGTCGCGCAGATGGGCCTGCTGACCGGTGTCTCGGGCGCCGCCTCGGTCGTCGCCGGGGTGTTCGCCGGGGTTCTCGTCGACCGGTTCGACCGGCGTACGCTGCTCATCGTCTGCGATCTCGTCAGGCTCGTCCTGTACGCGCTGATCCCGCTGGTCTGGACGACCGGACCGCGGATCTGGCTGCTCTACGTGGTGCTGCCGCTGGCCGAGGCCGTCGGCATGGTCTTCCAGGTCACCTACGTGACCGCGGTGCGCAATCTCGTCGGCGGCGGACGCGTCACCGACGCCAACGGCAAGCTCTACGCGACCGCCGCGGCGGCGGGGATCCTCGGCCCGATGCTGGCCGGGGTGGTGGCCGGAAGGTTCGGCCTGACCGCCGCGATCGGCATCAACGCCGTGAGCTTCGCGGTGTCCGCGATCGGGGTCTGTCTGATCCGCGTCCCCCGGGACACCGGCGGCCCCGCGGCATCCGCCGTACGGGAGCGGCCGTGGCGCGAGATCCTGGCCGGGGCGGTGTTCCTGTGGCGCCATCCGGTGCTGCGCGTGCTGACCGTCCTGCTGTCGTTCTTCGTCTTCCTGACGCTCGGGTTGACCGACCTCGTGATCTACCGGCTCAAGGGCGATCTGGGGCAGCCCGACTCCGCCGTCGGGGTGGTCCTCGGCATCGCCGCGGTCGGCACGGTGATCGGCTCCCTCCTGGTCGCGCGCCTGCGCGCGCGTGTGGGCTTCGGCCCCGCCTGGATCGGCGCGCACGCCGTGGCCGGACTCGCGATCGTCGGTGCCGGATTCGCGGGCTCCGTCTGGGGGATGGCCGTCATCGTGGCCCTCTACCTCGGCTGCGTGAGCGTCGCGGGGATCTGCTCCATGTCCCTGCGCCAGCAGGTGACCCCGGACCACCTGCTCGGGCGGGTCACCTCGGCGTTCTGGACCATCCACTTCTCCATGGGCCCCATCGGCGCCGCCGCCCTCACCTGGGGCGCGGCCCGCTTCGGCGCCACCCCCGTCTTCGTCCTCGCGGGCGTCTGCTGCCTGCTGATCGCGGTGGCCGCCCTCTTCACCCCCGCACGCCTGCGGCACCCGGAGAACGTGATCCCCGCCCCGTGACCTGATCGGCCGGGGTTCGCGGACGTATGACTCGGGATTCCCGGACGTATAACAGGGCATCAATAAATACTGCGAAGACATGGTGCAAATCTGGGCAAATATGGGGATGACCTGTGGGAATAGAGATCGAGGACAAGTTCGACGTGCCGGTGGACTACCAGTTGCCGGACCTCACGGGCCTTCCCGGCTCGGCGGAGGTCGTGGGTCCGAAGACCCACCAGCTGGTCGCCCTTTACTTCGACACGCCCGATCTGAGACTCGCCGCGCGGGGGATCACCCTGCGCAGGCGCAGGGGCGGCACCGATCCGGGCTGGCACCTCAAACTTCCCAAGGCCAAGGGCGTCCGGCAGGAGATCACCCACCCGCTGACCCGGAGCGCCAAGATCGTCCCTGTCGAGCTGGCGGACCTGGTGCTCGCCTACACCCGGGGCGCCCCGCTCGCGCCCATCGCCGAGCTGGACACCCGCCGCGCCGTCACCACCCTGGTCAACGGCGCGGGGGTGGGGCTGGTCGAGATCGCCGACGACCGGGTCAAGGGCACCGTGTTCGGCGACGAACCCCACGTCGAGCGCTGGCGCGAGGTCGAGGCGGAGCTGCTCGAGGGCGACGAGAAGCTGCTGAGGAAGGTCGGCAGGCGGCTGGGCAAGGCCGGGGCCACCCCCGCCGACGCGGCCAGCAAGCTCGCGCGCCTGCTCGGCGGCGCCGGAGCGGTCCCGGAGCATCCGCGCGCCGAGACCGCTCCGGGGTCGGCGGGCGAGGTCGTCGTCGGCTACCTCGCCTCCCAGGCCGGCGCGCTGCTCGCGCAGGACCCCCGGGTCAGGAAGGCGGAGGAGGACGCCGTCCACCAGATGCGCGTCGCCGCCCGGCGGCTCCGCAGCGCGCTGAAGTCGTTCAGGACGGTCGTCGAGGGGACCGAGAACCTCCAGGAGGAGCTCAAGTGGCTCGGCACGGTCCTCGGCGAGGCACGTGACCTGGAGGTCGTCCGGGAGCGGTTCGCCCGCAGGCTCGACAGCCTGGACGACGAGCTGATCGTGGGCCCGGTCAGGGCGCGCCTCAGCTCCGACCTGCTGGACGACGAGCACGAGGCCCTCGACCGGATCAGGGACGCCCTCGGCGGGGAGCGCTACTTCGCCCTGCTCGACGCCCTCGACGACCTGACCGGCACCCCGGTGCTCACCAAGGCCGCCAGGAAGCCCGCCGACACCCTGGACACCGTCGCAGCCAAGAGCTGGCACCGGGTCACCAGGGCCTACGACACCGCCCAGGCCATCGAGAACGAGTCCGAGCGCGAGATCGCCATGCACGACGTGCGCAAGGCGGCCAAGCGGGCCCGCTACACCGCCGAGGTGCTCGGCATGAAGAAGCTGGCCACGCGGGCGGAGGACGTACAGGAGGTGCTGGGCACCCACATGGACGGCGTCGTCGCGCAGGAGCGGCTCGCGGCCGAGGCCGCGAACGCCCGCCTGGCCGGGGAGGACACGTTCACCTACGGCGTGCTGACCGGCGTGGAACGGGCCGGGGCCGCGCGCGCGTGGGAGGAGTTCCCCCGGGTCTGGGCGGAGACCACGGAGGCCGTCGCGAAGCTCCTCTGACGGGCGTCAGACCTCGTAGTCGTCCACGGCCACGACCTCGCCGCCCGCGTGGTGCAGCACCATGAACGCGCCCTTGGACAGCCGCGTGCCGCCCGCCCGCTCGTCGAGCCCGGCGATCAGCTCGGGCAGGACCTTGCCGTGGCTGCAGAACGCCACGGGCCGGTTCGAGGCCATCGCCTCCGTGGCCAGGCCAAGGGAGGCCCCGGCGTCGTAACCGCTCTCCGAGAGGACGGATTCGAGCCGGATCGGCAGGTCGGCCCGCTTCGCGTACGGCTCCAGGGTCTGCACGCACCGCCTGCTGGGGGAGCTGACCAGCTCCGTGGGGCGGAAGGCGCCCAGCACGCCCGCCAGTACCTCGGACTGCCCGCGCCCGCGCCCGTCGAGCGGCCGGTCGTCGTCGTCGCCCTCCCAGTCCTGCCGGTTGCCCGCCAGGCCGTGCCGTACCAGGACGAGCGGGGTGGTCGCCGGCGACGCCTCGCCGAGCGCGTCGAGCAGCCCGGCGTCCCACTCGTAGGTCAGGCGCCGCGCGGCCTCGTCCACCGGCAGCCAGATCACGCCGTCGACCTCGTGCGTGTCGGTACGGGGACCCTCGGCGACCATCCTGGCCAGCCAGTAGTCGACGCGCTTGGGCCGCCCGCCCTTCAGGTAGTGGCTCGACGGCAGCGACCGGCCGAACTCCGCGGTGATCCCCGCCTCCTCGGCCAGCTCGCGCAGCGCGCCCGCGACGGGGTGCTCACCGCGTTTCAGCTTCCCCTTGGGGAACGACCAGTCGTCGTACTTGGGCCGGTGGACGAGGGCGACCTCCGGTGCGTCCGGGGAGCCGCGCCAGACGACGGCCCCGGCCGCGTGGATCGTGTCGTCCCGGCGGGTGTCGCGCTCAGTCATCGATCGTTCTCCACCGGCGGGTGCCGATCAGGTAGGTCTGCAGGTCATCGCCGGGATGGCGGGTCCAGGTCCCGTCGGAGTTGAGCCACCAGGTCGCGGTGTCGTCCGACATGGCCCGGTCCAGCAGGTCGCTGAGGTAGTTGCGCTGCTGCTGGCTGGAGACCTTGACCAGCGCCTCCACCCGGCGTTCGATGTTACGGCGCATCATGTCGCCGCTGCCGATCCAGATCTCCGGGCGCCGGCCGTGGCCGAACTCGTAGATCCGCGAGTGTTCGAGGAACCGGCCCAGCACGCTCCTGACCCTGATGTTCTCCGACATCTCGGGGATGCCGGGACGGAGCGTGCAGACTCCCCGCACCCACAGGTCCACCGGTACGCCGGCCCGTGACGCCCGGTAGAGGGCGTCGATGATGGGCTCGTCGACCAGGGAGTTCGTCTTCATCCTGATCCTGGCCGGGCGGCCGGCCTCCTGGTGGGAGATCTCCCGCTCGATCCTGGCCAGCAGCCCGCCGCGCAGGGAGTGCGGGGCGACCAGCAGCCGCCGGTAGGCCGAGTGGTTGGAGTAGCCGGTCAGGTGGATGAACAGGTCCGTGACGTCCTCGCCGACCAGCCGGTCGGCGGTGAGCAGGCCGAGGTCCTCGTACAGCCTGGCGGTCTTGGGGTTGTAGTTCCCCGTGCCGATGTGGCAGTAGCTGCGCAGCTCGCCCGAGGACTCCTGGCGCACGACCAGGGCCAGCTTGCAGTGGGTCTTCAGTCCCACGACGCCGTAGACCACGTGGCATCCGGCCCGTTCCAGCTTGCGGGCCCAGGTGATGTTGGCGTGCTCGTCGAACCTGGCCTTGATCTCCACCACCACGACGACCTGCTTGCCGGCCTCGGCGGCGTCGATCAGCGCGTCCACGATGGGCGAGTCGCCGCTGGTGCGGTAGAGCGTCTGCTTGATGGCCAGTACGGCGGGGTCGGCCGCGGCCTGCTCGATGAACCGCTGCACGCTCGTGGAGAACGAGTCGTACGGGTGGTGCAGCAGCACGTCCCGCTCGCGCAGCACCGCGAAGATGTCGTCCTCGACGTGCACGACCTCCGCGGGCACGAACGGGCGGAAGCTCAGCTCGCCCCGGTCCAGGTCGGCGATCGCGTGCAGCCCGGTCAGGTCCAGCGGCCCGGGCAGCCGGTAGATCTCGTGTTCGGCCACTCCCAGCTCGTCCACCAGCAGGTCGAGCACCTCGGGGGTGATGGTCTCCTCGACCTCCAGCCGGACCGGGGGGCCGAAGCGGCGCTTGAGCAGCTCGCGCTCCAGCGCCTGCATGAGGTTCTCGGTGACGTCCTCGTCGACGTCGAGGTCCTCGTTGCGGGTCACCCGGAAGACGTGGTGCTCGACGACCTCCATGCCCTTGAACAGCTGCCCGAGATGGGCGGCGATCACGTCCTCCAGCGGGACGAAGCGGTTCACGGACGCCGTGACGAAGCGGGGGAGCTGGCTGGGCACCTTGACCCTGGCGAAGACCGTGTTGCCGGTCGTGGGATTGCGGACGGTGACGGCCAGGTTCAGGGACAGGCCCGAGATGTACGGGAAGGGATGGGCGGGGTCGACGGCCAGCGGCGTCAGCACCGGCCTGATCCGCTCCCTGAAGAGCTTGCGCATCTCGCCGCGCTCGTCGCGGCCCAGTTCGTCCCAGCGCACGATCTCGATGCCCTCGGCGCCCAGCTGCGGGCAGATCCGCTCGTAGAAGCAGGCCGACTGCCGCTGCGCGAGGTCGTTGGCGATCGCCGCGATCCTGGCGAGTTCCTCGCGGGGCTTCAGCCCGCTCTTCGTACGGAGCAGCAGTCCGGTGGCCATCCGCCGTTTCAGCCCGGCCACCCGGACGCGGAAGAACTCGTCGAGGTTGCTGGCGAAGATGGCCAGGAACCGCACCCGCTCCAGCAGAGGCAGGGACGAGTCCTCCGCCATCTCCAGAACTCGTTGGTTGAACTGGAGCCAGCTCTCCTCTCGGTTGAGGAAGCGCTCCTGGGGTAGTGGAAGCCCGTCGGGGGTGGGACGAACGAGTTCAGCGGACATATGACCAGAATGCCCGCTTTGGTTGAACGGAACGTTAATTTAGTCTCAACGAGCGCTGTTGCTTACTCACTTGGCTCAAGTTTTCCCTGCGCATCATCAACGAGTTTCGCGTGCTTGAGGGCGTCGCGCTCGGCGGTCTTGGCCTCCTTCAGGCGCGCCTTCTCCTGCTCCCTCAGCAACCGCTGCTGCTCCCGCTGCTCCCGCTCGCGCGCCTTGTCCAGCTCCCGCTGCTCGCGGAGCCGTGTCTTCTCCAGTTCCCTGGCCAGCTTCTCGGCCTCGCGCTGCTCGCGCTGCCGCAGCTTCTCCCGCTCCTTGAGCTCCCGCTCGCGCAGCTTCTCCTGGTTCCTCAGCTCCCGCTCACGCGCCTTCTCCAGCTCCCGGACCTCCTTCTCCGTCGGGGGCGGCGACGACTCGGGGCGCGGGAGCGAGTGTGATCCCGCCGGGGGCGGTTGCGGTTCCGTCTCCGCGGCGTACGGCGCTGTCCCCGCGGCGCGTAACTCCGTTTCCCCGCCGCGTAACTCCGTTTCCGCGGTGCGCGGCTCCGTTTCCGCGGTTTCCCCGGTGCGTGGCCGCGGGCCGGACGGGTGGGGCTGCGGGCCGGGGCCGGAGGGGTGGGAGTCGGCCGGGCGCTGCGGCGGGTGGGCCAGCCGGTGCTCCAGGCCGCGCGAGGCGGCGGTCAGCCGGGGGTCGGGGTTCAGGCCGGTCAGGCCGTTCCAGGCCAGGTTGACCAGGTGGGCGGCGACCTCCTCGCGCGGCGGCCTGCGCACGTCCAGCCACCACTGACCGGTCAGCGCCACCATGCCGACCAGCATCTGGGCGTACATGGGAGCCAGCTTGGGGTCGTAGCCACGCTCGACGAACTCGTCGACCATGACGTCCTCGACCTGGCTGGCGATGTCGTTGATCAGGCTGGCGAACGTGCCGGTCCCCGAGGCGGCGTGCGAGTCACGGACGAGGATGCGGAAACCCTCGCTGTTCTCCTCCACGTAGGCCAGCAGGGCCAGGGCCGCCCGCTCCAGTTTGATCAGCGAGTGCGAGGCGGACAGCGCCTCGGTCACCAGGCCCAGCAGCTTCTGCATCTCCCGGTCGATGACGACCGCGTAGACGCCCTCCTTGCCACCGAAGTGCTCGTAGACCACCGGTTTGGAGACGTTGGCGGTCGCCGCGATCTCCTCCACCGAGGTGCCGTCGAACCCTTTCTCCGCGAAAAGGGTCCTGCTGATCTGGATCAGCTGTTCCCGGCGTTCCTTACCTGACATGCGCCGTCGGGGTTCGCTCACGGTTCTCATAATGGCGTCCCCTCGCTGTCCGACGGCACCCGAACCCCGGGTCAGGCGGCGATGCGCTTGGCGGCGAGGCGCTCGGGCGTCGGCCAGCGGACGTCGTACGCCCATCCGGCCTTCTCGAACCAGCGGATGACGCCCGCGCTGAGGTCGATCTGCCCCTTCAGCGCGCCGTGCCGGGCGCAGGTCGGGTCGGAGTGGTGCAGGTTGTGCCAGGACTCGCCGAAGGAGGGGATGGCCAGCCACCACACGTTGCGCGACTTGTCGCGCGACTCGAAGGCCTCCTCGCCGAAGACGTGGCAGATGGAGTTGATCGACCAGGTCACGTGGTGCAGCAGGCCGATCCGGACCAGCGTGCCCCAGAAGAAGCCGGTCGCCATGCCCCACCACGACCAGGTCAGCAGGCCGCCGAGCACGGCGGGCATGACCATCGTGGTGATCGCCAGCACCGGGAAGAGCTTGTGCAGTTTGATGATGTCCGGGTCCTTGACCAGGTCGGGCGCGTACTTCTCCCGGTTGGCCCGGTCGGCCTCGAACAGCCAGCCCATGTGCGCCCAGAGCAGGCCCTTGGACACCGCCACGAAGCCCGTGCCGAAGCGCCACGGCGAGTGCGGGTCGCCCTCCTTGTCGGAGAACTTGTGGTGCTTGCGGTGGGTGGCGACCCAGTCGAGCACCGACATCTCCATGGAGAGGCTGCCCGCGACGCCCAGCGCGATCTTCAGCGGGCGCTTGGCCTTGAACGAGCCGTGGGTGAAGTGGCGGTGCAGGCCGACGGTGACGCCGAGCCCGGTGACCACGTAGAAGACGCCGGCGATGACGATGTCGGACCAGCCGAGTCCCCACCCCCAGGCGAACGGGACGGCAACCACCAGGGCGATCAGCGGGGCGCCGACCACCACCCCGAAGGTGATGATCTCGGGCAGGGTCTTCCGCTCGGGGTCGACGTCGGGTTTGGGGCCCTGAGCAGGGCGTTCTTCGATGAGGGTCATGCGCTACCTCGCGGTGGCTCGAAAGGGCCAAGGACTCGTGTGCGGCTACGCCACCGTAACCTACGCCATCGTAAGTTAGGAACACCTAAGAACTGAATGTCTGGAACATGACTCTTCGGGATTAAGGTCGTAGCGGGTCCATCACTTGTTCTACCCCCGGCTGACCTGCTAAACGGGGGGCCTCGCGCGCGCATGGTCGCGCGGGCGTGTGTCACGGGTGTGCGGGCCCCGGGGCGGAGCGCCGAGACGGGTCCGTAAACGAGGCGCGTTCGGCGGCGCGGGCTCTGTATCGTAGGGGTGCCGGGTGCGCGGGAACCGTCCCGATCGCCTGGTCGGTCCGGCATTGGGTAATTGGCAGCCCGCAAGGTTTTGGTCCTTGTTGTCCAGGTTCGAGTCCTGGTGCCGGAGCCATCCCTTGTGTCTGTTTTATTCACTCGGCTGGTCGGCTGAGTGGGTTCCCGGGCGGGAAGGTATCCTCACGTTGTCGAGCAGGTGACGATGCCGCGCCCTGGGGGTGGCCATCCGTCATCGCGCTTCGCCATGTCTCAGCCGCGACGCCGAGGGAGCCTCGTCCGTGAGTGTGCCGCGCCCGGCAGCCGTCATCGTCCTCGCCGCAGGCGAGGGCACCCGGATGAAGTCGAGAACACCGAAGATCCTCCATGAGCTGTGCGGCCGAACCCTGGTCGACCACATGCTCGTCGCCGCCCGGGGTCTCGAACCCGAGCGGCTCATTGTCGTCATCGGCCACGAACGGGAGCGCGTCCAGGCGCATCTGGCCAAGACCGACCCCGACGCGCAGACCGTCGTGCAGGCCGAGCAGAAGGGCACCGGCCACGCCGTCAGGACCGCCCTGGAGGCGTCCGGCACCATCGACGGCACCGTCCTGGTGACCTACGGCGACACGCCGCTGCTGCGCACCGAGACCCTCGCGGCCCTGCTCGAACGGCACGGCCAGGACGGCAACGCCGTCACCGTGCTGACGGCCGAGGTCCCCGATCCTTACGGCTACGGCCGGATCGTCCGCGACGGCTCGGGCGCGGTCCTGGAGATCGTCGAGGAGAAGGACGCCGACCCCGCGCAGCGGGCGATCAAGGAGATGAACTCCGGCGTCTACGCCTTCGACGGCCTCCTGCTCGCCGACGCGGTCAAGCGGGTGTCCGCCTCCAACGCCCAGGGCGAGGAGTACCTCACCGACGTCCTCGCGATCCTGCGGGAGGACGGCCACCGGGTCGGCGCGCACATCGCGGCCGACTACGTGGAGGTGGAGGGCGTCAACGACCGCGTGCAGCTGGCCTTCGCCCGAAAGGTGCTCAACGCGCGCCTGCTGGAGGCCCACATGCGGGCCGGGGTGACCGTGATCGACCCGGCCACCACGTGGGTCGACGTCGACGTCATCCTCGAAGCGGACGTGGTGATCCACCCGGGAACCCAGCTGCTCGGCTGCACGACGGTCGCCGAGGGCGCCGAGGTCGGGCCCGCCAGCACCCTGACCGACACGATCGTCGCCGAGGGGGCGCTGGTGCGCAACGCGGTCTGCGTCGACGCCGTGATCGGCCCCGAGGCCCTGGTCGGGCCGTACGCCTACCTGCGCCCCGGCACGGTCCTGGCGCGCAAGGCCAAGGCGGGGACGTACGTTGAGATGAAGAACGCGCAGGTCGGAGAGGGTGCGAAGGTGCCCCACCTGAGCTACGTGGGCGACGCCACGATCGGCGCGGGCGCCAACATCGGCGCTTCGGCGATCTTCGTCAACTACGACGGGGTCGACAAGCACCACACGACGGTGGGCGAGCACGCCTTCGTCGGGTGCGACACCATGCTCGTCGCGCCGGTCACCATCGGCGACGGCGCGTACACGGCCGCGGGCTCGGTCATCGACGCGGATGTCCCCCCAGGGGCCATCGGGGTGGCCCGCGGACGGCAGCGCAACATCGAAGGGTGGGTCGCGCGCAGGCGCGCGGGCACCAGATCGGCCGAGGCGGCGCTACGGGCCGCCGAGACCGGGAAACAGCAGGGGAGCCAGACGTGAGTGAGCGAAGCGAGCGGCCCGGCGGGCACGGCAGCGTCGCGCGGACATCGGTGTGCCGTCAGGCGAGGGGGACGGCATGAGCGGCATCAAGAAGACCGGTGAGAAGAACCTGATGTTCTTCTCCGGGCGCGCGCACCCGGAGCTGGCGGACGAGGTGGCGAGCCACCTGGGGGTCGACGCGGCACCGACCACGCTGCGCGACTTCGCCAACGGGGAGATCTACGCCCGCTACCAGGAGTCGGTCCGCGGCTGTGACGCGTTCGTCATGCAGAGCCACACCTGGCCGATCAACCAATGGATCATGGAACAGCTGATCATGGTGGACGCCCTCAAGCGCGCCTCCGCCAAGAGGATCACCGTGATCATGCCGTTCTACGGCTACGCCCGCCAGGACAAGAAGGGCCGGGGCCGCGAGCCCATCACCGCCCGCCTGATGGCCGACATGTTCAAGACGGCAGGGGCCGACCGGCTGATGTCGATCGACCTGCACACCTCCCAGATCCAGGGCTTCTTCGACGGCCCGGTGGACCACCTGTTCGCCATGCCCGTCCTGGTCAACTACCTCAAGGACAAGCTCGACCTGGCCACGACCACGGTCGTCTCGCCCGACACCGGCCGGGTGCGGCTCTCGGAGCGCTGGGCCGACACGCTGGGCACCCCGCTGGCCTTCATCCACAAGCGCCGCGACCTCGACGTGGCCAACCAGGTGAAGGTGAGCGAGGTCGTCGGCCGGGTCAGGGGCCGGACCTGCGTGCTGATCGACGACATGATCGACACCGCGGGAACGATCTGCAAGGCGGCCGACGCGCTGTACGAGCAGGGCGCCACCAACGTGGTCGTGGCCGCCACCCACGCGGTGTTCTCCGACCCCGCGGTCGACCGGCTGAAGAACTCCAGGATCTCCGAGGTCATCGTCACCAACACGGTGCCGCTCCCCGAGGACAAGCGGTTCGACAAGCTCACCGTGCTGTCGATCGCCCCCCTGATCGCCCGCGCGATCAACGAGGTCTTCAGCGACGGCTCGGTGACCAGCCTCTTCGAGGGCGACAGCTGACATCCCGCCCCGCCCCCGGGAACCCGTCGCCGACGCGTTCCCGGGGGCGGCCGGAGCCGCGGCGCGTCGGCGTCACCGTTGACACGGTAGGGTTGTGGGATTGCGTGCGCTCGTAACGCCTTCCGCTAGGGCGGGTGAGGGGGAGCGCACCTTTCCGATTCCCAAGATCCCTAGGAGATCAGCCATGTCCGAAGTGGTCATCACCACCGAACTCCGTGACAAGTTCGGCAAGGGCGCCGCCCGCAAGATCCGTCGTGAGAACAAGGTGCCCGTCGTCCTCTACGGGCACGGCACCGACCCCCAGCACCTGTCCCTGCCGGGTCACGACCTGCTGCTCGCCCTGCGTACGCCGAACGTGCTGATCCGCCTCGAGGGCGCGGTGGCCGAGCTGGCCCTGCCCAAAGGCGTCCAGCGCGACCCGATCAAGGGCTTCCTGGAGCACGTCGACCTCATCCTCGTCCGTCGCGGCGAGAAGGTCACCGTCGACATCCCCGTCACCGTGGTGGGCGAGGTCGCCGACGGCATCCTCGACCAGCAGCTCGTCTCCATCTCCGTCGAGACCGAGGCCACCCACATCCCCGAGGGCGTCGAGGTCGACGTCGAGGGCCTGGAGGTCGGCACCCAGATCACCGCCGCCGACCTGAAGCTGCCCAAGGGCACGACGCTCGCCGCCGACCCCGAGGCGCTGGTCCTCATCGTCGCCGGGATGACGGCCGCCGAGCCGGAGGGCGAGGCCGCCGAGGCCGCTCCGGCCGCCGAGGGCGAGAGCTCCGAGAGCGCCGAGTAGTTTTCTCTGCTAGATCTGTCAGGGCGGCCCGGGACCGGGCCGCCCTGACGCGCGTGTGAAGGGATGCCGATCGTGGACCGCTGGTTGGTCGTGGGCCTGGGAAACCCCGGGCCGGAGTACGCCGGGAACCGGCACAACGCGGGGTTCATGGTCCTGGACGAGCTCGCCGCGCGAGCCGGGGGACGGTTCAAGGCGCACCGGTCGCGGGCGGAGGTGCTGGAGGGCCGCCTGGCGGGCGTCCCCGCCGTGCTGGCCAAGCCGCTGTCCTTCATGAACCTCTCCGGCGGGCCGGTCAAGGCCCTGGCCGACTTCTACAAGGTCGACCCGGCCCGCGTGGTCGTCGTCCACGACGAGCTGGACATCCCGTACGGCGCGCTGAGGGCGAAGCTGGGCGGCGGCGACAACGGCCACAACGGGCTGAAGTCGATCACCAAGTCGCTGGCGACCAAGGACTACCTGCGGGTGCGGTTCGGCATCGGCCGCCCGCCCGGCCGGATGGACGCCGCGGCCTACGTCCTGCGCGACTTCGCCACCGCCGAGCGCAAGGACCTCGCGTTCCTGGTCGACCGCGCCTCGGACGTGGTGGAGTCGCTGATCAGGGTCGGCCTGGAGCCGACCCAGAACGCCTTCCACACCGGCGACCTGAACGTCTCCGGCCCGCCCAGATAGCCGGTCACGCCCGGGTGATCCGGCCCTCGTTCGGGCATCGGCCCGCTCGGCCGCCGGCCCGTTCGGGCATCGGCCCGCTCAGGGGCGCGGCGGGTCGAACGCCATCAGGTTCTGCAGCAGCTCGGCCTGCTCGATCGCGTCGTCCAGCGCGTTGTGGGTGTGCGGCCGCCGGGACCGCAGGTGCTCGGGCATCTGCCGCTTGGTCGCCCAGCCGATCGGCACGCCCGCCTTGGCCGCGTACAGCGTCTTGAGGTCGACGCAGCGCGAGTGTCCGAACGGCGAGACGCCGGTGAAGCGCATGAAATACCAGTAGATCCACATCCAGTCGTAGGAGAGCGGGTAGGCCGCCAGCACCGGCGAGCTGTTCCCGCACACCTCGCGGATCCACGCGGCGGCCTCCCGCATCGCCTCGGCCGGGTCCCGGCCCTCGCGAAGCAACGTCTCCCGGTCCAGCCCGCTCACCGCGAGCGCCTCGGGAACGTGGTCGTCGCTGATCGGCCGCAGCTCCACGTAGTGCGTGTGAGTCTGCGGATCCACCGGTTCGAAGACCTTTCCGGTCATCCGCCCGGCAACGGTCATCCCCAAGCTGACCATTGAATATGCCCCCGGAATGGGACCATCGGCTTCGACATCCACAGAGATGTACGTTTCGGTCTTCAACCTTCGGGCCTCTCCCGCCGCCGCTACCATTCCATAACTGTCTGTCCGTGAACGGTTACGCAGGGGGAGCGCGTGCGCGACGTGACCGCAGTCCAGACCGCACAGGAAACCGGGCCCGGAGCCGTTCCGGCCGCGCGCCGGCGCATGCCGGCCTGGGTGCGGGAGCACCGCGCGACGGCCGTCGCCGCCGACACCGCCTGCGCCGCCCTGGCCGGAGCCCTCGCGCTGTTCGTTCGATTCGGCGAGGTTACCGCCTACGTCTTCCCGTACGTCATGCTGAGCGCGGCCCTGCCCGCCGTCTGGGTCTGCGTGGTCGCGCTGAACCGTGCCTATGAGCCCCGGCTGATCGGCCTGGGCTCGGAGGAGTTCCAGCGGATCCTGCAGTGCGGCTTCATGCTCACCGCCGCCCTCGCCGTCTGCGCCTACCTCACCAAGATCGAGGTGGCCCGGGGCTACGTGGTGCTGGCGCTCCCGCTGACGACGCTGCTCACCCTCCTCTCGCGCTACGCCCTGCGCCGTTCCCTGCACCGCAGACGGGCGCGGGGCGGGTGCATGCGGCGGGTGGTGGCCGTGGGCCACCGGGCGGCGGTCGCCGAGCTGGTCCGCAGGTTCCGCCGGGAGCGCTACCACGGCATGGAGGTCGTCGCGGCGTGTGCCCCGCACGACGGGACGGGCGACGTGGAGGGCGTGCCGGTGCTGGGCGACTTCACCGATGTCGCGCTCGTGGTCGGGCAGGTCTCGGCCGACACCGTGGCCGTGCTCGCCTGCCCGGAGATGGACGGGGTGGCGCTGCGGCGGCTGGCCTGGCAGCTGGAGAAGACCCACACGGACCTGATCGTCGCCCCCGCGCTGATGGAGGTGGCCGGGCCGCGGATCACCATTCGCCCGGCGGCGGGATTGCCGCTGCTGCACGTGGACCACCCCGAGATCTCCGGCCTGCGTCAGGTGCTCAAGAACCTGTTCGACCGGGTGGGCGCCTGGCTGCTGCTGGCGGCCCTGCTGCCGCTGCTGGCGGGGGTGGCGGTGGCCGTACGGGCCTCGGGGCCGGGACCGGTGTTCTTCCGGCAGACGAGGGTGGGCCGCGACGGCGCCGAGTTCACGATCTACAAGTTCCGGACGATGCACGCCGACGCCGAGCGCCGGAAGATCGCCCTGGCCGGTGACGGGCACGGCATGCTCTTCAAGATCCGCGACGATCCGAGGGTGACCCCGCTGGGCACCTGGCTGCGCCGCCACTCGCTGGACGAGCTGCCCCAGCTGATCAACGTGGTCCTGGGACACATGTCCCTGGTCGGCCCTCGGCCGCCACTGCCCGAGGAGGTCGCCAGGTACGGTGACGACGTCCGCCGCCGATTACTGGTCAAGCCCGGGATGACCGGCCTCTGGCAGGTAAGTGGTCGTTCCGACCTTTCCTGGGAGGAATCCGTACGGTTGGACCTGCGTTACGTGGAGAGCTGGTCCCTCATGCTGGACCTGCAGATCCTGTGGAAGACTTGGTCGGCTGTCGCGCGAGGAGCTGGAGCATACTGATGACCGTTCGCGACGATCACGTACTCGCCGCGGAGCTGGCGACGACGGCAGGCGAGAAGCTGGCCGCCCTGCGCGCGGAGCGGGGCTTCGGCGACCCGTCCGAGCTTCGCAGGGAGGGTGACGCCGCCTCCCACGTGTTCCTGATGGATGCGCTGTCCCGGTTGCGCCCGGATGACAGCGTGCTGTCCGAGGAGGCGACCAGCGAGGAGCGTCTCGACCCGCGCAGGCTGCGCGCCGATCGGGTCTGGATCGTCGACCCGCTGGACGGCACCCGCGAGTTCGCCGAGGAGGGCCGCGCGGACTGGGCGGTCCACGTGGCGCTCTGGGAGCGCGGCACGCTGACGGCCGGAGCCGTCGCGCTGCCCGCCCAGGGCCGTACGCTCTCCACCCTCGAACCCCCCGTGCCGCCCGCTCCCGAGGCGGGCGCCAGGCCGCGGATCGCGGTCAGCAGGACCCGCCCGCCGGAGTTCGTGCAGAACCTGGCCCGCCTCGCCGGCGCCGACCTGGTACCGATCGGTTCGGCGGGCGCCAAGATCTCCGCCGTGCTCACCGGCCAGGTCGAGGCCTACGTGCACGCCGGAGGCCAGTACGAGTGGGACTCCGCCGCGCCCGTCGCGGTGGCCCTCGCCTCCGGGGTCCACGCGAGCCGTATCGACGGCTCGCCGCTGGTCTACAACCAGCCTGACCCCTCGCTGCCGGATATTCTTGTATCCCTACCGGGACTGGCGCCAACGTTGCTCGCTGGAATCCGGGATCTGCACCGCTAATCCCCGCTAGGAGAGTCTGATGCTTCAGCGCGACTACACCACGTCGCAGCTCGACGTCCTCGAGGCAGAGGCTGTTCACATCATGCGCGAGGTCGCGGCGGAGTTCGAGCGTCCCTGTCTGCTCTTCTCGGGGGGCAAGGACTCCATCGTCATGCTTCGCATCGCGGAGAAGGCGTTCTGGCCGGCGCCGATTCCCTTCCCGCTGATGCACGTCGACACCGGGCACAACTTCACCGAGGTCATCGAGTTCCGCGACCGCCGCGCCGCCGAGCTGGGCGCCCGCCTGGTCGTCGCCAGCGTCCAGGACTCCATCGACGCCGGTCGCGTCGTCGAGGAGACCGGCCGCAGAGCCTCGCGCAACCGGCTGCAGACCACGACGCTGCTGGACGCGATCGAGGAGAACGAGTACGACGCGGTGTTCGGCGGCGCCCGCCGCGACGAGGAGAAGGCCCGCGCGAAGGAGCGCGTGTTCTCCTTCCGCGACGACTTCGGCCAGTGGGATCCCAAGAACCAGCGCCCCGAGCTGTGGAACCTCTACAACGCCAGGATCCGCAAGGGCGAGCACATCCGGGTGTTCCCCCTGTCCAACTGGACCGAACTCGACATCTGGGACTACATCCGGCGCGAGGGGATCGAGATTCCCTCGATCTACTTCGCCCACACCCGCAAGGTGTTCGAGCGCGACGGCATGCTGCTGGCCGACAGCGAGTTCATCACCCGCGACGACGACGAATCGCTCCTGGACATGACGGTCCGCTACCGGACGGTCGGCGACGTGACCTGCACCGGCGCCGTCCAGTCGAGTGCCGCGACGGTCGAGGCGATCATCGACGAGATCGCGGTGACCCGGATCACCGAGCGCGGCGCCACCCGCGCCGACGACCGCGCCTCGGAGGCCTCCATGGAGGACCGCAAGCGGGAGGGGTACTTCTAGTGAGCGTCCGTCTCCCCGGCTCCCCGTGCCACCCGGCCCACCCGGCCTCCCGCGAGCCCCTTCCCGCGCGGTCCCGCCGCGCACGCCGTACGACCTCTGGAGAGCAGCGCTAATGGACATTCTTCGCTTCGCCACGGCGGGAAGTGTCGACGACGGAAAGTCGACCCTCATCGGGCGGCTGCTCTTCGACTCCAAGGCGATCTTCGAGGACCAGCTGGAGGCCGTCGAGCGCACCTCCCGCGACCGCGGCACCGAGTACACCGACCTGTCGCTCCTCACCGACGGCCTGCGGGCCGAGCGGGAGCAGGGCATCACGATCGACGTGGCCTACCGCTACTTCGCCACTCCCAAGCGCAAGTTCATCATCGCCGACACCCCCGGGCACATCCAGTACACCCGCAACATGGTCACCGGCGCCTCCACCGCCGACCTGGCGATCGTCCTGATCGACGCCCGCAAGGGCGTGCTGGAGCAGTCGCGGCGGCACGCGTTCCTCACCACCCTGCTGCGGGTGCCGCACCTGGTGCTGGCCGTCAACAAGATGGACCTGGTCGACTACTCCCAGGAACGGTTCGAGGAGATCCGCGAGGAGTTCACCGCGTTCGCCTCCAAGCTGAACGCCCCGGACCTCACGTTCATCCCGATGTCGGCGCTGCACGGCGACAACGTGGTGTCACGCTCGGAGAACACGCCCTGGTACAACGGGTCCTCCCTGCTCCACCACCTGGAGCACGTGCACATCGCCTCCGACCGCAACCTGGTCGACGTACGCTTCCCCGTGCAGTACGTCATCCGCCCGCAGCGGGCCACCGACCCCTCCCTGCACGACTACCGCGGCTACGCGGGCCAGGTCGCCGGAGGGGTGCTCAAGCCGGGCGACGAGGTCATGCACCTGCCCTCGGGCCTGGCCACGCGGATCGCGTCGATCGACACCTTCGACGGGCCGGTCGACGAGGCGTTCCCGCCGATGTCGGTCACCCTGCGACTGGAGGACGACATCGACATCTCGCGCGGCGACATGATCTGCCGCCCGAACAACCAGCCGCAGGTCTCCCAGGAGCTGGAGGCGATGATCTGCTGGATGGCCGACACCGCCAAGCTGTCCCCGCGCACCAAGCTGACCATCAAGCACACCACCCGCACGGCCCGTGCCCTGGTCAAGGACCTGCACTACCGGCTGGACGTCAACACCCTGCACCGGGACGAGACGGCCCAGTCGCTCGGCCTCAACGAGATCGGGCGGGTGTCGCTCCGCGTCACCCAGCCCCTGTTCGTCGACGACTACGCCCGCAACCGCCTCACCGGCGGATTCATCCTCGTGGACGAGTCCACCAACAACACGGTCGGCGCCGGGATGATCGTCGACGCCCGGTAGGCACGCCCCGCCTGCCCGCCCGCGGGCCGCCGTGGCCCCTCCCCGTGCGCGACGGGAGGGCCACGCCGGACCGCGGGCGGTTCGCCGTTCCCGGAGCCGTCCCTGAAGCCGTCCACGGTGCCGGTCGGATCGTTCTTTCCGAACCCTTCCGGGTAAGCCCGTCCGGCGGTGCGGAGCCCTTCCCGAGGTGCCGGTCGTCGTTCGTGGAACCGCGCATCCCCTCGCGCCCGTGACCCGGCCATGGGCCCGCCCGGCACCGGGTTGCGAGGTTCCGGCCCTTTCCCGTTCAGGAGACGGGCGGCGTTACACCCGCTGGGTAGATCCTTTGTCCGTTCTCTGACTCCTCCGTTACGCTCCGCGCTAGCCTCGGCACGTTCCGTATCCGTCGGGTAAGGATTCGTGCCTGTGTCTGATAGTCCGTCACCTGCTCGGGTGGTATTCCTGGGCGGCCTCGGCCGCAGCGGGACCACGCTGCTCGAGCGCCTGCTGGGGGAGGTCCCCGGCATCGCACCGCTCGGCGAGGTCGTCCACCTCTGGGCCAGGAGCGCGCTCGCGGACGAGTCCTGCGGGTGCGGCGAGCCCTTCGGGTCGTGCCCCTTCTGGGAGAAGGTCGGCGAGCGCGCGTTCGGCGGCTGGTCCGAGGGTCTGGCGCACCGGATGATCGCGCTCAGGTCCCGCGTCGACCGCACCCGGCGCATCCCGACCCTGGCCAGGCTGCTGGCCGAGGAGCAGGCGGGCACCGGCAGGTGGCCGACGCCCGGCACCGCCGAGCTGGACGAGTACGCCGCGGTCCACCGTGACCTGTACAACGCGGCGGGCGAGGTCGCCGACTGCCCGGTCGTGATCGACTCCAGCAAGCACGCCTCGCTGGCCTTCTGCCTCGCGGCGGCCGGGGTCGACGTCCAGGTCGTCCACGTGGTCCGCGACCCCCGCGCGGTCGCGCACTCCTGGCGCAGGAGGGTCGCGCGTCCCGAGGACGGGCGCCCGATGACCCACTGGTCGCCCTCTCGCACCTCGCTGCACTGGCTGAGCGAGAATCTGAGCCTCGAACTCCTCGCCCGCAGGGGCGTACCGGTCACCCGGATCCGCTACGAGGACCTGCTCGACGCCCCCGCCGACACGCTCAGGCGCGTGGTCGCCAGGATCGGACTCCCGTGCCGCCTCGACTTCCTGTCGGGCAACTGGGCGGAGCTCTCGACGGCGCACACGGCCTCGGGCAACCCCGTGCGCTTCACGGTCGGCCGCACGGAGCTGACCAGGGACGACAGCTGGCGCGCCGTCGCGTCGTCCCGGCAGTCGCGCCTGGTCACCGCGCTGACCTGGCCCCTCATGATCAAGTATGGCTATCACAGGAGACTCGCGTCAACGGCCCCCTCCTGAAGGAGAGGGCTTGAGGCGCGACGATGCGCTTTGAAGCCCCGTGTTGACCAGCCCTGGCCGTCAGTTCAAGGAGGTGCGTTTTGATGGCTATGTTGAACACGAGATCGCAGACCCACCGGCGGGTGCTTCCTCAGCCTGCCGCTCCGGAATCCGTGGGAGCAGACACGCCCGAGGGTGGGCACGAAACGGCTCACGGACACCGCCTCGCGGCGGTCCCTGGTGTTCAACCTGGGCGAGGGGAGATCGAGCGGACCGGCACCTGGCCCGTTCGGCGTCACCCCGAGGACGCTTCGGCGCCCGAGGGAGCGAACCGTGAGGTTCACCCCGTCGTGTTCGTCCTGGACAGGCACGGCCACCCGCTCGACCCCTGCCACCCCGCCCGTGCCCGTCGCCTGCTGGCGGCCGGGCGCGGCACCTACGCCCGCACCACCCCTGATCGATACGGGTTCCCCCGTCTTGTCCGGCCACGGATCAAGCTGCACCACGGCTTCCAGACCGGCGACCTGGTCCGGGCGAACGTCCCGGCAGGCAAGAAGGCCGGGCTTCACGCCGGGCGAGTCCTGGTCCGCTCCTCCGGCTCATTCGACATCACCACCCGGCACGGTCGCGTCACCGGAATCAACCACCGGCATGTCCGTCATCTTCAGCGCGCGGACGGCTACGGCTACGCGACTCAGAAAGAAGCCGATCGAAATGACTGAACGTTCAGAGCACGCTCGGGCCATGACGGCTCTGTCGCTCCCGATTCCTCACCGGCCTGAAGGCCAGAGCATCCTCGGGAGGTCCTGGTGAACACATCGGTGGGTGTCGTCATCCCCACCCGGGGACACCGGCCTGACCAGTTGCGCGCGGCCACGCTCGCCGTGCTCGGTCAGGACCACCCCGGCCCCGTCGAGGTCGTCGTCGTCGTGGACGGCGGTGATCCGGCCTGGGTCGCCGACCAGGTGGCCGACCTCCTGGCCGGCCGGGCACTGGCGCCCGGCCGGCGCGAGGCGCCCCCACGCGGCGTGCGCGTGATGGCCAACCGGCTCACCCCGGGCCTGCCCGGGGCCCGCAACACCGGCATCGCGGCCCTCGGCACCGACATGGTCGCCTTCTGCGACGACGACGACCAGTGGCTGCCCGGCAAGATCGAGGCCCAGGTCGCCGCCCTGGAGGCGGAGCCGGACGCGCGCTTCTGCAGCTGCGCCATCGAGGTCGAGTACGGCTCGCGGCGCATCCCCCGGCTGGCCGGGACCAGCCGCGTCACCTACCGCCACCTGGTGCGCTCGCGGATGGTGATGGTGCACTCCTCGACCTTCCTGTTCCGGCGCGGCGGGCTCTGGGTGGACGAGAGCGCCCCCAAGGGCCAGAACGAGGACTGGGACCTGGCGCTGCGCGCCGCCGCCCAACACCCCATCGTGCACGTCGACCGGCCCCTGGTCCGGGTGCGCTGGGGTGGCTCCTCGTACGTGGCCCGTTGGGCCGACCGGATCGCCGGGCTGCAGTGGATGCTCGCCCGGCACCCTGATCTGGCCGTGGATCCGCGCGGCGCGGCGCGGGTCTACGGTCAGCTCGCCTTCCACCACGCGGCCCTCGGCCAGCGGCGGGAGGCGGGCCGCTGGGCCTGGCGGGCGTTCACCGCCCGCCACGGCGAGCCCCGCGCGCCCATCGCGCTCGCGGTGGCGGCGGGCCTGATCCCCGCGAGGATCATGCTCAGTGTCCTGAACCACCGAGGGCACGGCATCTGATGGCGCCCATCACCGAGCAGCCACGGGTGACCCTCCGCCACGGTGCCTGGATCGTGCCGTCCATGACGGACCAGGCCGCCGAGCACCCGCCGGTACCCGCGCGCCACGGCCCGCCGGTCGCCTCGCTCCTGACGGGACAGCCCGTCGAGCGCCCGCCGGTGTTCCCCCGCCACGGTCTGGTGCTCGCTCACGGTCTGGTGCTCGCTCCGTCCGCGGCGGGGCAGGCCGTCGAGCGCCCGCGCGCGACCGCTCGCTACGGCCTGCCGGTCCTTCCGCCCGCGCCGGGGCGCGCCGCCGAGCCGCCGCTGGCGGTCATGCGCCACGACTCGCAGGTCATGTCGTCCGTGGTGAGGCGGGCCGCGGTCCCGGCCACCCGTGACACCGTGACGCCGGCCCCGCCCCTCACCGACCACCGGTCCGCGACCACCGGTCGCGATCCGGTGCCCGGCCTGCCCGCCGTCGCAGGGCGGGCCGGAACGCCGGTCGCCAGGCGGGGGACGACCCCGGGCGTCCCCCGCCGGAGGCCCCGGCCCGACAAGGCCACCCGCAGGCGTCTGCGCAGGCGCGTGCACGTGGCGGGGGTCGCGATCGACCCGATGACCGAGAGCGAGGTCGTCGACCACGTGGTCGCCGCCCTGAAACGCGGTGAGGGCGGCCACCTCGTCACCCCGAACGTCGACATCAGCCGGACCGTCGCCCGAGACCCCCGGGCCCGCCGGTTCGTCGAGCGCGCCGACCTGGCGGTGGCCGACGGCATGCCGCTGGTGTGGGCGGCGAGACTGCTCGGCACCCCCATCCCCGGCAGGGTCACCGGCGCCGACCTGATCTGGTCCCTGTCGGAGGCCGCCGCCTTCTACCGCCATCCCGTATACCTGCTGGGCGGTCCCCGGGGCACGGCCGCGCAGGCGGCCCGCGAGTTGGTGAACCGCCATCCGACGCTGATGATCGCCGGGGTCGACGCCCCGCCGTACGGGTTCGAGGACGATCCTGAGAGTTACGCCCGGGTGCGCGACGCCGTGATCGCCGCAGCACCCCGGCTGGTCTTCGTCGGGCTCGGCTTCCCCCGGCAGGAGCGGCTCATCGCCTCGCTTCGCCGGGACCTGCCGGGCACCTGGTTCGTCGGCTGCGGTTCGGCGATCTCCTTCGCCGCGGGCACCGTCCGGCGGGCGCCGGCATGGATGCGCCGCGGTGGCCTGGAGTGGATCTTCCGGCTGACGCGGGAACCGGGCAGGCTCGCCCGCCGCTACCTGGTCGACGACCTGCCGTACGCGCTCCGGCTCCTCACGGTCTCCCTCGTACGAGGCCTCTTCTCCTGAGTCCTGAGCTCTGAGCCGTGAAGCTTTGAGGCGCCGGTGCCGGGGGCTTCGCCGAGCTTCCCGACCGTCATCGTCCTGATCGGCCGTCAGCGTTTCGCGGAGATCAGCTCCCTGACCCGGAGGGCCTCCTCGGGGCTCAGTCGGGCACCGGCCTCGGCGAGGGCGCGGCGCGAGTCCATCGGCCGGTAGGCCGTGCGGGACAGGCCGCTCCAGGCGAAGCCGCCGGGGCCCGTGCCCGACGCGGTCACGCCCGACCTGGTCGTGCACGCACGGCGGACGCGCTCCTCGGCTCGGGCCGACCAGGTCAGGCCCGCCCACTCGTACAGGTGGCGAAAGCCCGTCAGGGGGTCACGGGCCAGGTCCTCGTAGCGGGCAAGCATGATCCCCGGGTGCCGGTCGGCCAGGTCGGCGGCGGTGATCCCGGCCACCCGCCACAGGGCCACGGCCTTGGCGACGCGGTCCTGGGAGCCGATCAACGGGCGCAACGCCTCCAGGTGCGGCTGGTCACGCACCAGCAGCGGCTGTTCGAGCAGCTCGTGGAAGTAGACCGTCCAGCCGAGCCGCTGCCAGCTGCCGACGAACGCCACCGGGTCGCGCAACAGGACGATCACCCGGCAGCCCAGCCGGTCGGCGAACCATCCGGCGGAGAACAGCGCGAACGGGTCGTCCAGCAGCGCCCGGCGCCCGCCCAGCCGCCCCAGCGTGAACGCGGTGCCGTACCGGACCATCCGCGCCAGGTCGTACGGTGACCGGTTGCGGCGCAGCTCCGCCAGGAACCCGTAGCGCAGCGCGACCGTACGGGCGAAGGCGGGCAGCCAGGCCCGCTCGTTGTCCGGGCAGATGTACTGGAAGCGGTGGCCGACCACGGCGTCGAGGACGCCGGGGGAGCGGCCCGGCGGGTGTTCGGGGTTGAGCGGCTCGTTGACGTAGACCAGCTCCCCGCTCGCCGCGAGCATCCTGCCCGTCCAGCTCGTCCCGGTCCTGGGCAGCCCGGTGACCAGCACGGGCGTCACGGCCCCCACCGCCCGTCCAGCTTCCTGGAACGGCCGGGCCGCGTGCGGGCACGGCGTCCGGGACGGCCGGGCCGCGCGGTCACCGGGTCCGCCGGGGGTTGAGAGCGGCCGGGCCGCACGGTCACGGGGTCCGCCGGGGGTTCAGGGCGGTCAGGCTGTGCGTGCCGAAGGGGCGCAGGCCGTACAGGCGGTGGATGCGCCACAGCGGCAGCAGGTTCTTGACCACCGTGCCCCCCGCCCAGCCGAGGGCGGCCCCGAGCGAGCCCATCGAGGGGATCAGCAGCAGGTCCAGCGCCACCGCCGTCGCGACGGCGGCGACCAGATTGGCCAGGCTGGACCCGGTGTGCCCGGCGGAGGTCAGCACCACGTCGGCCATCCCGCACGCCGTGGCGAGCATCATCGTGGCGGCCAGCACGAACGCCACCGGCGCGCCGCCGGTGTAGCCGTCCCCGAAGACGGCGCCGAGCAGCCAGGGCGCGAGCGCGGCGTACCCCAGCCAGACCGGCCAGGTCAGCAGGACCAGCCAGAGGGTGGCCGACTGGTACAGCTCGCGGGCGCGCGGCAGGTCGCCCCCGGCCAGGGCCCGCACCAGCCTCGGCTGCGTGGCCTGCGCCAGCCCCTGACCGGCCAGCTGGCCCACGATCTTGAAACGGGTGGCGGCGGTGTAGACGGCCGCCTCGGCCGGCCCGGCCAGCAGCGCCACGATCACGACGTCCAGCCGCTGGAACACCGCCTGGATCCCGGCAGCCATCGACCGGGGCCAGGTGTGGCGCCACAGGTCGCGCGCGGTACCCGGCGGGCAGGGGGTCCGGGGCAACCGCCGGCGCAGCCAGATCGAGGCCAGCAGCAGCACCGGCAGGTACGGCAGCGCCCACGCCGCGGCGAGCAGCGGCACGGAGTCGCGGTCCGCAAGCACCACCGCCCCGACCAGGAGCAGCTGGGTCACCGGCTGCAGCACCCCGTCCAGCAGCACGGTCGGCCGCATCGAGCCGAACCCGCGGGTCGCGCCCACCACGACGCCCGAGCACGCCACCGCGGGCAGGGCCACCGCCAGCACCCGCGGCACCGGGTCGGAGGTGGTGAGGATGACCGCCGCGCCGGCCGCCAGCGAGAGCGAGGCGACCGGGACGAGCGCGGCTCGGACGTGACCGCAGGCGCGGCGGTAGCCGAAGGACCTGGACCTGGCGATGAAGTAGACCAGCCCGTTCCCGGCGTCCAGCCGCAGGACAGCGGCGACCATCAGGCACAGGGCGGTTCCCGAGAAGAAGAGACCTGCCGTCTCCTGCCCCACCCCCCTGGTGACCAGCACGACCGTCAGGAACTGCGCGGCGGCCCCCGCCCCCGCTCCCGCCAGCCCCGCCACCCCGCCCCGCGCGGCCCCCCTCAAGCCCGTCAGGTCCGCCAGGCGGGTGGTGGTCAGCGGCGCCACGACGGCTCCGCGCCCAGCCACGAGGTCAGCAGGGTGTCCTGCTCCGCGAAGTGGGCCGTCAGCTCGCGGCGGAGTTTGCGGGACATGGGGCCCGGCCTGGCCCGGTTGTTGTGCCGCTCGAAAACCGGGTCGCCGAGGTGCGGCAACCCGAGGAACGCCAGCACGCGGTCGTAGACGAGGTCGGGTTCGGCGAAGAACCGGCCGCTGTCGAGGACGAGCAGCCGGTCGCGGCCTACCAGCGGTTCCAGCCGGGCGAGCTGCTCGGCGTAACGGCCCCTGGCGAGGTAGGCGTGGTGGCGGTGGGCCAGGTTCGTCGAGTGCGGCGAGGCGATCAGGGCCTCCTCGGCCCCGGCCAGCCGCTCCTCCTCCAGCCGTACGGCCCTGGCGAAGGACCGCTCCGTCTCGAAGCCCCTGGCCAGCTCGTGGGCGTGCGCGGAGAAGGCCCGCTCGACGGGGTCGCGGACCAGCACGATCAGTTTCGCGCCCGGCAGGTCGTGGGCGATTCTGGGGCCGGCCAGTGGGTGGAACAGATAATAGGGCGACGACTCGAACGCCTGGGGCCGGCAGCCGTACCTGCGGGCCAGCCGGGAGGCCGACGCCCGCAGCGGAAAGTGCGCCCGGTACCAGGACAGGCCCCGGTCGTACGCCGTGTCGAAGTAGTGCACGCCCTTGCGCAGGACGGGTTTCAGGACGAGCGGGTGCTGGGACAGGACGCGGTACAGGGAGGTGGTGCCGCAGCGCTGCGCCCCGATGATGAGGAAGGAGGGCAGCACCCGGCTTCCCGAGGTGAGGCGACCTATGGCCCCCGACGCCGCGTGGACCGAACGCTTCAACGCGGGCTTCACAGCAGCGTCTCCTGGGAGTCGGCGAGGGGGGTGAGCCAGACCTCGGGCGGTCCGAGGGGCGCGTGGCCGTCGGCCGCGTGACGGTCGGCGAGGGCGATCAGGTAGCGGAGCGCGGTCAGCCGGGACTCGGCGGCCGACAGCCCGAACGGTGCCAGGATCCGCAGGGCCCGCGCCACGCAGGCCCTGGCCGCTGTGGCCGGGTCGTCGCGGCGTAGCGCCCGCTGGAAGAAGTGGTGGACGGCGTCGAAGCCCAGCGGGACCCCGGTGCCGAACCGCTCCCAGTCCCAGACCAGCAGCCGCCCGTCGGGCCCGCGCGAGATGTTCCACGGCGTCAGGTCGCCGTGCCAGGAGAACCCTCGCCCGCAGGACGGTTCCCCGGGCCCCCGGCTCGTGTCTCCGGGAAGCGGGTCCCCCGGAGCCGGGCCTCCGGGGGTCTGTCCGGTGCGGGCGAGGTCTCCGGGGGTCTGTCCGGTGCGGGAGGCTTCGGGGGCCTGTCCGGTGCGGGCGGCGGCTTCGGGAGGCGAGCTTTCCGGAGCCGGGTTCCCCCGCGCCCGGCCGTCGAGCGGAGCGCGCTCCGGGGCATGCTCCCCGGGAATGCGGGCGATCTCGGCGATCGCGTCGGTGAGGACCTCGCCCGGTATCCGTCCCCGCCGTACCGGAAGCGGGGTCAGCGCCAGCACGGACAGGCCACGCCAGGATCCGTGGTGCAGCACGGCGGGCGGGACGACGGTCTTCAGCGGAACCCCGGCGAGCAGGCCGAGCGTCCGCGCCTCGTGGGCGACGAGCTCCCGGGTCAGGTCGGTGTCGCCGATCTTCACGAAGGCGATCGGCCCGTCGGCGGCGCGCGCCTCCAGGATCGGCTTGCGGTTGGCCCGCCTGGCCGGTCGCACGCGCAGCGTGACGCGGACGGGTGTGCCGAACACCTCGCTCAGGTGGCTCTCGATGCCGTCCCGGCCCGACGGCACGGTGACCCGCCCGCCCGGGTGCCACCACGCGCGGGGGACCAGCCTGCGGGGGAGCAGGCGGTGCGGGAGCAGGGTGTACGGGCTCGGGTCGCCGGGGCCGGGGAACAGCAGGTCGAGAGTCTGGTCCAGGTAGCGCAGACGGGCGCGGGCGTCGTTCATGAAGCCGTGCTCGCCATCGAGTTCCTCCAGAGCAGCGCGAACGAGACGAGGTACAGGCTGAGCGGGGTGACCAGCCCGTCGTAGACGAACATGTAGAGGAGGGTGAGGATCATCACGAGGACCCCGGCCAGGCCGATCGGGCTCCGGTCACGCCAGTGGCGGCGGACGGCCCCCGCGAAGAACGCCACGTAGAGCGCGGCCCCCGCGAAACCCTGCGTGATCATCAGGTGCCAGAGCTGGCCGTCCCCGCCCAGCGGCGGGTGGCCGCAGGTGGGGCACCACCCGCTCTTGCCGGTGGTGATCGTCCGGTGGTTGCCCGTGGCGTTGCGGGTGTTGCCGTACCCGACGAGCGGCGCGGTGCCCGCGGCGGCGAGGGTCGCCGAGACGGTGAAGGCGCGGATGTCGTTGCTGTGCGGGCTGTCGAGCCGCTGGGCCACCACCGCCTGCAGCGGGCTGAGGGTGAACGCCAGCGCCCCGGCGGTCAGGGCCGCGCAGGTCGCGACGCGGGCCCGCGCGCCCAGGCGCAGCAGGACGTACGCGGCGGCGACCCCGAGCCCGATCCACAGGCCGCGGTTGAGCGAGTAGACGACGGGGATCGCGGCCAGCGCGACCAGCGGCACCACGGCCAGGCGCCTGCGCGGCCCGCCGTACACCCACCAGCCGACCACGAACCAGACGAGCAGCACCGAGAGGTTGCCACCCCAGGCGTTGGCCCACTCGAACGGCGCCTCGGGGCGCGGCGAGGCGTGGCCGAGGACCCGCTGCATCTGGGCGGCGGTGGGGTGGATCAGGTTGTGGACGAAGGGGTTGCCGCTGATCCAGCCCGGGAGGACCATCTCGACCGGCGAGGTGAACTCGGCGCGCGGGGCGAACACGCCCAGCAGGCCGCCCGCGACGGTCGTGAGGAACAGCGCGCCGAGCATCCGCACCAGGGTGAGCTGCGGCAGCTCCTCCTCCGTCAGGTTCCCCAGATAGAGCACCATGATCAACAGTGAGACGTAGAGGCACAGGCGCATCAGGTAGCCGATCAGCCGTCCGGCGCCGAACTCGCCGTAGGTGCCGGGCGGCATCTCGCCGAGCATGAGCGCGCTGATCAGGTAACCCGCCAGGAGCAGCAGCCAGAGGCCGAAGCCGCGCGGCGCCCTGATCGGCCGTCTCCGCCACAGGACCAGCGCCATCGCCGGGGCCACCACGATCACCGACAGGCCCCCGAAACCGAGCGCCCACCAGGCCGGGTACCCCACCAGGAGCGCGGCGATCGGCCAGACGGCCGGACGCGGACCCCTCACGACCTGCGCCCCCTCCGCCCGCCCGCCGTCTGCCGGGCGGGTGGAACGTTCCCGTACACCCGGGGCGCGAGCAGCGCCTCCGAAGCACCGGCTGATCCGTGCGCCCCGTTCGCCCCGCGTGCTCCGTCGCCGCTCGCGTCGCTCGTCCCGGTCCCGCTCATCCCGTGCGCTCCCGGGCGGGCGGGTGCCTCCGGTTTCTCGCAGGGCGGCTCGGGGACGGCCGTGCCGCCGCCCGGCACGCTGCTCGCCAGGCCGGCGAGAGGCCGCCCGGCTCTCCTCGGGAGGCTCTCGCGGTCTCGCGCCCCTCCGGACCGCGGCGCGGGCGAGACGTGCGGGGTCTGCGAGACGTGCGGGGTCTGCGAGAGGCGGGAAGCCTGTGAGCCCTGCGGAGCCTGCGGGAGGTGGGGGATCTGCGGCGCCTGCGAGACGCCCGGGACCCGCGCGGGGGGAGACGGAGACACGGTGAACGACGGGGCCTCGTCGCCGATGACGAACGCGCCGACCACGGGAACCCCGCGTTCGTTCAGGGCCCGTACGGCGTCCTTCACCTCGCGCGAGGAGGTGCCGGGTACGGCGACCACGAGCACCGCGCCCGCCAGGTCGTGCGTCTCCCCGCTGTTGACGGCGTCGAGGCCGGTCAGGCGCCTGACGTCGGCGGCGGTTCGCAGGGCGGTGTCGAGGCGGTCGCGGAGCCAGGCGACCCCGACCCCGCACAGCAGCCCCGCCATGAGGCCGCTGCCCAGGTAGAGGGGCGGCCGGGGGGTGGCGGGCCCGGTCGGCGCCACCGCCTGGCTGATCACGGAGCCGGGGGTGACGGCGACGGTCTTGAGGGCGTCGTACCTGGCGGTGAGGCTGTGAACCTGGCGGGCGAGGACGTTCTGCCGCTGGAGGGCGAGGGCCCGCTCGGTGGTCCCCCTGCCGAGATCGGGAAGCTCGGTGGCGACCTTGGTGAGACCCGCGTTGGCCTGTCTCAGCTTGAGCAACACGGCCTTGAGCTGGGCCGAGAGCATCTGGGTGGCGGACTCGCGGCGCTGGGCCAGGTAGGCGAGGGCGTAGGCGCTCGCGCCCGAGGCCGCGGCCTTCGGGTCGGCGGCGCTGCAGGAGATCTCCAGGACCGAGGTGTTGGGCGGCACCGAGACCTCCGCGGCACAGGGAAGGCCGCCGAACAGCCGGCGGGCCTTCGCCGCGACCACCGCGGAGCGGGCCACCTGTGCCTCGGTGTCGAGGTTGAGGGGTTCGCGCTGGCGGGCGGTGACCTGGTTGGTCTGTTCCTGCGAGCCGGTCGCGGTCACCAGGACCTGCCCTGAGGCGGTGTAGGAGGCCGGGGTGAGCCACAGCAGGGCGAGGCCGCAACCGGCTCCGGCCAGGAACAAGGAGAGGACGATCGGCCACCGCCGACGGAGAAGCGACGCGTAGTCCGCCAGATCCTCGTGTCCGCGGCGGACGGGAGCGTCCGGTGACGGGCTCATATATCGCTGGTGCCTCTCCGGCGAACAGACGCTGGGAACCTTAGGAACTATAGGTCGGGTTTCCATTTCCCCGAACGAATACACAAGATTTTCTTTGCGTTGCTCCCGCTGATCACAGGTAGATAACAGCTGTTTATCCGATATTTCCTGTCGTCCGCCAGGCAGCTACGGCACGGACCGGCAAAGTCTGGGACGAGGCACGTCCGGGCGATGGGAAGGTGTTCCCCCGTGATGGTCGAGGACCGTCCACGAATGCGTACGCGCGACAGCTGTGAGGAACCGGTGCATCAGACAAATGCCGCTATAGACGTAATTCCGCGAGTAGTAAGAATCGCCGGTTCCGGCCTCGTCCTGGCGCTGGGGCTGGGCACCCTCGCGCTGGGGATCGCGGGGCTGAGCGGGGGCGGTCGGGCCTCGAACGCCGCGGGCGCCGGGAAAACCTCGGACGCGCCGGGAGTCGCAGGTGCGCCGGACCCGTCCGCCGAGCCGTCCCGGGTGGCCTGCGAGGTCAGCGGCAAGCTCGTCCCCTCCTGCGGCGCCTGGTGGGGCATCGCGCCGGAGATCTTCACGGGGAGGCCTCCCGGGCGGGCCCTGGAGAGGGCGGAGAAGCGCATGGGCCGGACGGCCGACGTCATGCACGTCTACCACCGGGGCGACGAGCTCTTCCCGACCCCCGCGGAGCGCGCCATCGCCCGCGACCCGGACGGCCGCAGGCTCCTGCTGGTCAACTGGAAGCCGTCCCTCGACCACACCTGGGAGCAGATCGCCCACGGGGCGCTGGACGCGCGGATCGACCGGCTGGCCGCCCACATCGTGAGGACCTTCCCCGAGAAGTTCTTCCTCACCGTCCACCACGAGCCGGAGGACGACGTGCGGGAGGCCCGCGGCAAGGGGATGACGGCGGCCGACTACGCCGCCATGTTCCGGCACGTGGTGACGCGCCTGCGGCACGGGGGCGTGACCAACGCGGTCACGGTGATGACCTACATGGGCGCGCCCAACTGGGCGTCCGAACCCTGGTTCGAGAAGCTCCACCCCGGTGACGACGTGGTCGACTGGGTGGCGATGGACCCCTACGTCGACCACCGGGTCCACAGCTTCGACGGGCTGGTCAACAAGACCCGCCCGGAGTTTCCCCGGTGGCACGGGTTCTACCGGTGGATGCGGGAACGCTTCCCGGACAAACCCGTCATGCTCGCCGAGTGGGGCGTCTTCGAGCGTCACGACAGGCCCGGGTTCAAGGAGTCGTTCTTCACCTCGGTACGCCGGGAGATCGGCGAGTACCCGCAGATCAAGGCCCTGATCTACTTCGACTCGCCGCGCGCACCCCGGGGCGACACCCGGTTCGACACCACGCCCGGCGGCCGGAGGGCCTTCGGCGAGCTCGCCCGCGACGCGCGCCTCAACGCCGCCGTCCCCGCGGGCTGAGCCCCGCCGGTCCCCCGCCGCACCGGCCGGCCACGGCCACCGGGCCCCACCGCGGGCGCGGATCCGGGCCGCCCCGTACGACGGCGGGGGACCGGCGAGCGGCGGGGGACCGGCGGGGCGTCAACGCTGGGTCATCGAGCCCGAACCGACGGGCTCGAACCGGCAGGCCCGAACCGCCGCACCCCGGGCCGCCGGACTCGGGTCATCGGATCCAGCCGCCCTGGATCAGCGGGTCGAGCACCTGGTGCACCGCCCGGTCCACGCTGATGCCGGTGGTGTCGATCTCCAGATCGGCGTCGTCCGGCTCCTCGTACGGGTCGGAGATGCCGGTGAACCCGGGGATGAGCCCCGCGCGGGCCTTGGCGTAGAGCCCCTTGCGGTCGCGGCGCTCGCACTCCTCCAGGGGGGTGGACACGTGGACCAGCAGGAAGTCGGCGCCGACGGCCTCGACCATCTCCCGCACCTCCTCGCGGGTGGCCGCGTAGGGCGCGATGGGCGCGCAGATCGCCAGTCCGCCGTGCCTGGCGGCCTCGGCGGCGACGAAGCCGATGCGGCGGATGTTGAGGTCGCGGTCCTCCTTGGAGAAGGTCAGCCCCGCCGACAGCAGGTGGCGGACCACGTCACCGTCGAGGTAGGTCACCGTGCGGCTGCCGCGTTCCAGCAGCGCGTCGCGCAGCCCCCGGGCGACGGTCGACTTGCCGGAGCCGGACAGGCCGGTGAAGAAGACCACCAGCCCGCGGCGGTGCGGGGGGCCGGGGAGCGTCACGGGCTCGGGGCCCGCCAGATGCTCGGTCGCGCCGTAGGCCTCGGCCACGCGCTCGCGCAGCTCCAGGTCGATGGCGGGCTCCCTGGGCGCCAGCGGCACCACCGCCACGAGCGTGTCCTCGGGCAGCCCGTCGCGCGCCTTGAGCGCGGCGCGGACCACCGCGGGCCCGCCCTCGCCGTACGCCAGGGGGAGCAGCAGGATCGACGCCTCCAGCTCCTGCGCGGTCGCGATGATCTCGCCGAGGTCGCCCAGCGGCCCGCGCATGGTGACGGCCAGGACCGACTCCCGCCCGCCCAGCTCCTCGCGGACCCGCGCCGGGGTACGGCGCAGCCGGGCGAACGGCCCGTGCTCGGGGGCGTCCAGCGGCTCGACGGGGCCGGCGACGAAGCCGTCCTCGCGCCCGGTGACGGTCAGCACGGCGAGCGCCGCGCCCTCGGGGTCGCGCAGGGTGATCCGGTCACCGGGGGCGGCCGGGTGGTCGTCCGGAAGGGTGAGCGTGACCGGCGCGGGCCACGGGGTGCCGTCGGCGAGCGTGCCGCGCTCGTCCACGGCGTGCGCGTCCGCCGAGCTCAGGAAGCCCGCCAGCGGTCTGAAGGCGCCGGAGAGCAGCAGCTCGAGATCGGCCAGCTCGCGGGCGTCGGGGGTCCACTCGAAAGGCGCCGTCATCTGCTCCACCATCGTGATCGTCGGACTTTCCTGCCTCGCCCGCTCACGATGGGCCCCTGTCCGGCGAGCCTGGGATTCACCGGTCCGGTGAATCCCGGGCGCCCCGGCCCGGTGGATCTCAGATCAACCGGGCGAAATGGCTCTGGGGCTTGCGGATCACCATGGTTATCTCGTCGTGAGACGCGGGCCGGCTTCCCCTGGAGAGGGCCTCCACCACCGAGCAGGCGGCGCGGGCAAGCTTACCGAGAGGCCCGTGGAGCGCGGACCCGCTGCTGGCGGAGATGTCCTCGGTCACCATCAGCCCGCGCACCAGGCAGAAGGAGTGCATCCCCTCGCGCGAGGCGATCTGCTCGTAGACGGCGGGCAGCGGGCCCACGGTCCCGGCGGGGGCGAACCTGCGCCACACCGCCCGCCGCAGCCTCGCCGGCGCCAGCCGGTCGCACGCCCCGTACGCCGAGGCCCGGTCGCGCATCCTGACGAGCAGCAGCCCGCCGGGGCGCAGACCGGTCAGCAACCGGTCGAGCACCAGCTCGGAGTGCTCGATCCGCTCCAGCAGGAACGACACGTAGACGATGTCGAACGCCCGCGGGGGCACCGGCACCGAGCGCAGGTCGCCCAGCGCCCAGGAGTCCAGGTCCTTGCGGGCGGACGTGCTCCTGCGCAACACGGGCAGGTCCTCGTCGATCCCGATGACCCTGGACTCCGTCTGCGCCAGATCGAGCGGTTCCGGCCATCCGCACCCGGCGATCAGGATGTCGAGCCGCCGGCCGAGCTGGCTGCTCCACTGCTCCCTGATCCGCTGACTCAACAAGTCGTCGCGAGCGACGACCGACCTCACCTCTGACATGTAACCGAGAGTAGTCAACTCAGCACGATTCGTCGCGCATTTACCACTCTTTGCGAGAGCGGGTGCCCGGGCAAGTAGCCTTGAGCAGGTACCCCCCGTGTCTTCCCGGCCCGGGGTTGTCGTGTTGCCGTCGTGGGGCTGTGGGCGAATCTGATGAGTCTTTCCGGACTTCTGGACCTTGTCGCCGGGGAGCCTGAGCTGGCTTCCCTTCTTCAGGACGTGCGCGGGGGCGACTCGTCCGACGTGTCGCTGGTCGCGCCGCCGGCGCTGCGCCCCTTCGCGGTGGCCGCGCTGGCCAGGGAGGGGGCCAAGGGGGCGGCCAGGACCGTTCTCGCGGTGACCGCCACCGGGCGCGAGGCCGAGGATCTCGCCTCGGCCCTCACCAGCCTCCTGGACGAGAGCACCGTCGCGGTCTTCCCCGCCTGGGAGACGCTCCCGCACGAGCGCCTGTCGCCGCGCAGCGACACCGTGGGGCAGCGGCTGGCGGTGCTGCGCAGGCTGGCGCACCCGGTCGAGGGCGACCACTCGGCGGGACCGCTGCACGTGGTCGTCGCGCCGGTCAGGGCGCTGCTCCAGCCGATCGTCCAGGGGCTGGGCGACCTGCGGCCGGTGCGGCTGCGCGCCGGGGACGACGCCGATCTCGACACCGTCGTCCACAGCCTCGTGGAGAACGGCTACCACCGGGTCGACATGGTGGAGAAGCGCGGTGAGGTCGCGGTCAGGGGCGGTCTGCTGGACGTCTTCCCGCCTACGGAGGAGCACCCGCTGCGGCTGGAGTTCTGGGGCGACACCGTCGAGGAGATCCGCTGGTTCAAGGTCGCCGACCAGCGTTCGCTGGAGGTGGCCGAGGACGGGCTGTTCGCCGCCCCCTGCCGGGAGCTGCTGCTGACCGCCGACGTCAGGGAACGGGCGAGGGAGCTCGCCGAGGCGCACCCCTCGCTGGCCGAGATCCTGGAGCAACTGGCCGAGGGCGTGCCGGTGGAGGGCATGGAGGCGTTCGCGCCGGTGCTCGCCGGGGAGATGGACCTGCTCGTCGACCACCTGCCGGGACAGGCGGCGATCTTCGTGTGCGACCCGGAGCGCATCCGGGGGCGCGCCGACGAGCTGGTGCGGACCAGCCAGGAGTTCCTGGAGGCGTCCTGGATCAACGCGGCGTCCGGCGGCGAGGCGCCGATCGACCTGGGCGCGGCGGCGTTCCGCGATCTGGAGGAGGTCCGCGACCACGCGCGGGGACTCGGCCAGCCCTGGTGGTCGCTCGCGCCGTTCGGCGCCGACACCGATGACATCGCCCCGGGCGGCGGGCAGGCGCTGAGGGCGCGCGAGGTGGAGTCCTACCGGGGTGACACCCAGCGGGCGCTGGCCGACATCAAGGGCTGGCTCGACTCCGACCGGGTCGTCGTCCTGCTGAGCGAGGGCCACGGTCCCGCCGAGCGCATGGTCGAGTTGCTCAAGGGCGTCGACCTGCCCGCGCGCCTGGAGCCGGGTCTCGACACCGTGCCCGAAAGGAAGGTCGTCCACGTCACCACGGGCCTGGTCGAGCACGGGTTCGTGACCCCGACGCTGGCCGTGCTGACCCACCTCGACCTGGTCGGCCAGAAGGCGTCGACCAAGGACATGCGGCGGCTGCCCTCCCGGCGCCGCAACATGGTCGACCCGCTGCAGCTCAAGGTCGGCGACCACGTCGTGCACGAGCAGCACGGCGTGGGCCGCTACGTCGAGATGGTGCAGCGGACCGTGCAGGGCGCCACCCGCGAGTACCTGGTGATCGAGTACGCCAAGGGCGACCGGCTCTACGTGCCGACCGACCAGCTCGACGAGGTCACCCGCTACGTCGGCGGCGAGTCGCCCACCCTCAACCGGATGGGCGGCGCCGACTGGGCCAAGGCCAAGACCAAGGCCAAGAAGGCTGTCAAGGAGATCGCCGGAGAGCTGATCCGCCTGTACTCCGCCCGGATGGCCTCGCCGGGACACGCCTTCGCGCCCGACAGCCCCTGGCAGCGGGAGATGGAGGACGCCTTCCCGTACGCCGAGACGGGCGACCAGCTGGAGGCCATCGACGAGGTCAAGCGCGACATGGAGCGCCCGATCCCGATGGACCGGCTGATCTGCGGCGACGTGGGCTACGGCAAGACGGAGATCGCGGTGCGGGCGGCGTTCAAGGCGGTGCAGGACGGCAAGCAGGTGGCCGTCCTGGTGCCGACCACGCTGCTGGTGCAGCAGCACATGTCGACCTTCGCCGAGCGGTTCTCCGGGTTCCCGCTGAACGTCAGGCCGCTGTCGCGGTTCCAGAGCGACGGCGAGGTCAAGGCGACCATGGAGGGTCTGCGCGAGGGCTCGGTCGACATCGTGATCGGCACGCACCGGCTGTTCTCGCCCGAGGTCAGGTTCAAGCAACTCGGCCTGATCATCATCGACGAGGAGCAGCGGTTCGGCGTCGAGCACAAGGAGGCCATGAAGCACCTGCGCACCCAGGTCGACGTGCTGGCCATGTCGGCCACCCCGATCCCCCGCACGCTGGAGATGGGCCTCACGGGCATCAGGGAGATGTCCACGATCCTCACCCCGCCCGAGGAGCGGCACCCGATCCTCACCTTCGTCGGCCCGTACGACGAGAAGCAGATCGGCGCCGCGATCCGGCGCGAGCTGATGCGCGACGGCCAGGTCTTCTTCGTCCACAACCGGGTGGCCAGCATCAACAAGGTCTCGGCCATGCTGCGCGAGCTCGTGCCCGAGGCCAGGATCGCCGTCGCGCACGGCCAGATGCAGGAGCACCAGCTGGAGAAGATCATGGTGGGCTTCTGGGAGCGCGACTTCGACGTGCTCGTCTGTACCACGATCGTCGAGTCCGGACTGGACGTGCCCAACGCCAACACCCTGATCGTCGACCGGGCCGACAACTACGGCCTGTCGCAGCTCCACCAGCTGCGCGGCCGGGTCGGCCGGGGCCGCGAGCGCGGCTACGCCTACTTCCTGTACCCGCCGGAGAAGCCGCTCACCGAGACCGCCCACGAGCGCCTGGCCACCATCTCCCAGCACACCGAGATGGGCGCGGGCATGTACGTCGCGATGAAGGACCTGGAGATCCGCGGCGCGGGCAACATCCTGGGCGCCGAGCAGTCGGGCTTCATCGCGGGCGTCGGCTTCGACCTGTACGTCCGGATGATGGCCGAGGCCGTGCAGGAGCAGAAGGCCAAGCTGGCGGGCACCTACCAGGAGGACGAGCGGCCCGACGTCAAGGTCGAGCTGCCGATCAACGCCCACATCCCGCACGACTACGTCACCTCCGAGCGGCTGCGGCTGGAGGCGTACAAGCGGATCGCCGCGATCGGCTCCGACGCCGACATCAGTGCGGTGCGCGACGAGCTCGTCGACCGGTACGGACGGCCGCCCCAGCAGGTGGAGAACCTGCTGGAGGTCGCCCGCTTCCGCATCCGCGCCCGCCGCGCCGGGCTCACCGACGTCACCCTGCAGGGGCAGAACATCAAGTTCGCGCCGGTGGACCTGAAGGACTCCCAGCAGGTCAGGCTGCAAAGGCTCTACCCGAAGGCGCTGCTGAAGCAGGCGGCCGGTACGTTGCTGGTGCCGGTGCCCAAGACCAGGCCCCTCGGCGGCCAGCCGCTGCGCGATCTGGACCTGCTCAAGTGGTGCGGTGATCTCGTCGAGGCGATGTTCCTCGAAGCGGTGCGGGTAGAGTAAGCGGCGTTTGTCGTGAAGGGAACGCATGTGAAGTCGACTCGAATTCGCGTCATCCTGGCGGTCGCCGCCGCCGGTGTCGCGCTGACCGCCTGCTCTCCGAACCAGGCCGGCGCCGCCGCCGTCGTGGGCGGGGAGCGCATCAGCTCCGGTGAGCTGGACAGGAACGTGCGCGAGTACGAGGCGGCGCTGGCCAAGGCCAAGGTCACCCCCGCGGACCTGCAGTTCAAGGACAGCGTCCCGCAGCTCGTGCTCTTCCAGCTGGCCAACGCCAAGCAGTTCGCGAAGGTCGCGGAGAGAAAGGGCATGACGGTCACCGAGGGCGAGATCGACCAGCTGGTCGCCGGCCAGGGCGGCCAGCAGAAGCTGGAACAGCAGCTGCTCCAGAACGCCGTGGCCCCCTCGCAGATGCGTCCCTTCATCCGGGCGCAGCTCCTGTTCCGCAAGCTGATCACCCAGTACGGCGGCGGCACGGACGAGGCCGCCCTGCAGCGCGGCCAGGAGCAGGCGATCAAGGACCTGCAGGCCGTGCCGATCACCTGGAACCCCCGGTACGGCACGCCGAACCAGCAGCGGAGCGAGCAGCAGCCGAGCGTCTTCGTCGACGCCGGCCGTTTCGGCGCCCCCGCCGCTCCCGGCCCCGCCGACGCGCCGCCCGCGCCGCCGCAGCAGTAGCCTCCGGGCATGCCGCTGATCGTCGTCACCACCTCGCCCCGGGTCGCCCCGGGGCTGCTCAGCCGCCGCGCGTGGCGGGTCCTCGAGGAGGGCCCGGTGCGCACCGGGTCCGCGGACCACCCGCACCTGCCCTACCTGGCGGAGGCCGGGGTCGACGTCGAGGTGGTCGTCCCCGACCCGGCCGCGCTGGTCCGCGAGGCCGGGGCGGCGACCGTCGTGTGGCTGGAGGCCGACGAGGCGCTGATGCGCTCCATCGGCTACGCCGCCGTGGCGCTCGACGACCCGCCGGTGATCGAGGTCGTGCCGGGCTCGTACGACCTGCCGGGCGCGCGGCTGCTCGACCTGGTCTCGGTGATGGACCGCCTCCGGGTCGAGTGCCCCTGGGACGCCCGCCAGACCCACGAGTCCCTCGCCCCGTACCTCATCGAGGAGGCCTACGAGGTGCTGGAGACCATCGAGGAGGGCGACCACACCGCGCTGCGCGAGGAGCTGGGCGACCTGCTGCTGCAGGTGGCCTTCCACGCGCGGGTCGCGAGCGATCGGCCCGACGGGTTCGACGTCGACGACGTGGCCGAGGGGATCGTCGCCAAGCTCGTCCGCCGCCACCCGCACGTCTTCGCCGACACCCGGGTGGAGGGGGCGGGCGAGGTCAGCGCCAACTGGGAGACCATCAAGGCCGCCGAGCGGGCGGCCAAGAACGGCGGCGACCCGGGCTCGGCCGTCGACGGCGTCCCGATGGGCCAGCCCGCGCTCTCCCTGGCCGCGCAGCTCCTGCGCCGCGCCGAGCGCGCCGGAGCCCCCGCGACCCTCCCCGAAGGGGTTCCCGCCGACGGGCTGGGGGCCAGGCTCTTCGAGCTCGTACGGCAGGCGGGGGAGGCCGGGCTCGACCCGGAGGCCGAGCTGCGCGCGGTGGCCCGCGCCTACCGCGACCAGGTCCGCGCCCAGCCGCTCTGAGGCCGCCCTGAGGCCGCTCCGGGGGTTCGCGGGGCTCCGGAGGACCCCGAGGCGAGGCCGGGCGCTCCGCGGGTCCTGGAGCGGTGCGCGGCCGGGTCGTCTCCCCGCCCCCGCCGGGCGACGCCTTCCGGACCCTTTGCGATCATCGTTCGGAAACGTCCCGGCCGCCGTACCGGTAAGTAGGTCTCGGTAGGCTTCTGAGGCAAACTGTCCTGCGACTTTAGGAGCGCTTCGTGGCTTCCATCGAGGGCGTCACCGCCCGAGAGATCCTTGACTCCCGGGGCAACCCGACGGTCGAGGTCGACATCCTCCTGGACGACGGCAGCCAGGGGCGTGCCGCGGTTCCCAGCGGCGCGTCCACCGGCCAGTTCGAGGCCGTCGAGCTGCGTGACGGCGACGAGCGTTACGGCGGCAAGGGGGTCGAGAAGGCCGTTCTCGGCGTGACCGACGAGATCGCCGACGAGATCCTCGGGTTCGACGCCGCCGAGCAGCGCAGCATCGACCAGGTCATGATCGACCTGGACGGCACCCCCAACAAGGCCCGCCTGGGCGCCAACGCGATCCTGGGCGTCTCGCTCGCCGTGGCCAAGGCCGCCGCGGAGAGCGCCGAGCTGCCGCTCTTCCGCTACCTCGGCGGGCCGAACGCGCACGTGCTGCCGGTGCCGATGATGAACATCCTGAACGGCGGCGCGCACGCCGACAGCAACGTCGACATCCAGGAGTTCATGATCGCCCCGATCGGGGCGGAGACGTTCCGCGAGGCCGTACGCATGGGCACCGAGGTCTACCACGCCCTCAAGTCCGTGCTGAAGGAGAAGGGCTACGCCACCGGCCTCGGCGACGAGGGCGGCTTCGCGCCGAGCCTGCCCTCCAACCGCGACGCGCTCGACCTGATCCTGGTCGCCATCGAGAAGGCCGGGTACGTCGCGGGAGAGGACATCGGGCTCGCCCTCGACGTGGCCGCCTCCGAGTTCCACTCCGACGGCGTCTACACCATCGACGGCAAGGGCCTGTCCGCCGCCGAGCTGATCGCCTTCTACGAGGACCTGGTCGCGAACTACCCGCTGGTCTCCATCGAGGACCCGCTGGACGAGAGCGACTGGGAGGGCTGGAACGCCATCACCCGCGCCCTGGGCGACAAGGTCCAGCTGGTCGGCGACGACCTGTTCGTGACGAACCCGGAGCGCCTGGGCCGCGGCATCGCCGAGGGCACCGCCAACGCGCTGCTGGTCAAGGTCAACCAGATCGGCACCCTGACCGAGACCCTCGACGCCGTGGACCTGGCCCACCGCAGCGGGTACCGCTGCATGATGAGCCACCGTTCCGGCGAGACCGAGGACACCACGATCGCCGACCTCGCCGTGGCCACCAACTGCGGCCAGATCAAGACCGGCGCCCCGGCCCGCTCCGACCGGGTGGCCAAGTACAACCAGTTGCTCCGCATCGAGGAGCTTCTGGACGACGCGGCCCGTTACGCGGGTCGCGCCGCCTTCCCGCGCTTCCGGCGGTAGTTTCGTCTGGCGGCTCGCGCCCGCTCGGGCGCGAGCCGCACCGCCGGCCGCACCGTGCGCGAGTGCCGATCCCCCGCCCCGATCCCGACGAGGGGACCGGCGCGGAGAGGCCGGCACAGAAGATCGATACCGGATCGACGCGGGGAGATCGGTCCCCGCCGGTGTCGCGTCCACCGTGCGGGGCACGGTGGCCGACGCCACGAGAGCGTGGAGACGGAGGAGGGCGCATGGCGACACGGCCGCAGCTGACGGGACGGGCCGCGGTGCTCGCGATCGTGGTGTGCGCGATCGCGATGAGCCTCGCCTACCCCATCAGGGAGTACGTCGCCCAGCGTCGCCAGATCGCCCAGCTGGAGCAGGAGAAGGCCAGGGAGATCGCCGCGATCAAAGCCCTGGACGACCGCGCCAAGCAGCTTCTCGACCCCGGCTTCATCAAGCGGCAGGGCAGGGAGCGCCTTTTCTACTGCGACCCCGGGCAGAAGTGCTACGTCGTCATGGGAGGCTCTCCCTCGCCGGGTAAGGGCACGGCCGGCGAGCGGAAGGCCGTCGCCAGGCCACCGTGGTACGAGACGCTGTGGGACTCGGTCAAGGCCGCCGACAGCGGCAGGGGGCAGAAGGCGGCCAAGGCCGCCGGATGACGCCGATACCCTGGGTGTCGTCTTTCAGGGGGTGTCACGAATGGTTGATGATCGCGACGTGGCGGCGGTGGAGCGACAGCTCGGCCGGGCGCCACGAGGACTGCGCGAGGTGGCGCACCGCTGCCCGTGCGGGCTTCCCGACGTCGTCGAGACCGCCCCGAGACTGCCCGACGGATCGCCCTTCCCGACCCTGTTCTACCTGACCTGCCCCCGGGCCGCCTCGGCCATCGGCACGCTGGAGACCTCGGGGCTGATGCGGGACATGCAGGCCAGGCTCGCCGACGATCCGGAGCTGGCCGAGGCGTACCGGGCCGCCCACGACGACTACGTGGCGCGCCGCGACAGGGCGGCCGCCGAGGACGGCCTGGAGCCGCTGCCCCGTGACATGCAGAGCACCGGGGGCATGCCCACCCGGGTGAAGTGCCTGCACGCCCTGGTCGGGCACGAGCTGGCGGTTCCGGGGAGCAACCCCTTCGGCCGCGAGGCCCTCGACGCGCTCGGCGACTGGTGGTCCGCCGGGCCGTGCGTCGCCCGGGACGTAACACCGTGTGCCCGAGCCGCGGCACCGACCACGAAGGAGACCGAGTGATCCGCGTCGCCGCGATCGACTGTGGCACCAACTCCGTCCGCCTGCTCGTCACCGACATCGGCAGGGACAGGCTGATCGACCTGGAACGCCGGATGGAGATCGTCCGGTTGGGCCAGGGGGTCGACGAGACCGGCAGGCTCGCGCCCGAGGCCCTGGAGCGCACGTTCGCCGCGATGCGCGGCTACGCCGGTCTCATCGACCGGCACGGGGCCTCCGCGGTCCGCGTGGTCGCCACCAGCGCGACGAGGGACGCCGCCAACCGGCAGGACTTCGTCGACGGCGTACGCGACATCTTCGGGGTCGAGCCCGAGGTGATCACCGGCGCGGAGGAGGCGGAGCTGTCGTTCGCCGGGGCCACCCGCGACCTGGTGCGGTTCTCGTACGAGACGGGCATGCCCGCCCCCGACGGCACCCGCCCGCCGTATCTCGTGGTCGACATCGGCGGCGGCTCGACCGAGTTCGTGCTGGGTTCGACGCACGTGGAGGCCGCGCTGTCGGTCGACATCGGGTGCGTCCGGCTGACCGAACGCCACCTGCGCGACGCGGGTGACCCTCCGTCGGCGGAGGCGATCGAGGCGATGACCGCCGACATCGACGACGCGCTCGACCGGGTCGCGGCCGAGGTGCCCGTGGAGCGGGCGCTGACGATGGTCGGGCTCGCCGGATCCGTCACCACCGTCGCCGGAATAGCGCTCGACCTGCCGGAATACGATCCGGGGAAAATTCACCATTCGCGAATTTCCGCAGGTCACGTGCATGACATCGCCGAGCGGTTGCTTGGAATGACCGTTGAACGCCGGGCGGCGATTCCCCTCATGCATCCCGGAAGGGTCGACGTGATCGGGGCGGGCGCGCTCATCCTGGACCGGATAGTGACCCGGTACGGCTTCGGCGATGTCGTCGCCAGTGAGCACGACATCCTCGACGGCATCGCGTGGTCGCTCGCCGATTCATAACAACACCTAGACAATTCACCTGTTTAGGGAGTATTGAGGAAAGCTTCCCGTTTATGGTTAGGTAAAGAAGCTTTAGTGAGGCTTTGCCGTGGGGCCCGGCACAGCTGTTGTCGGGGCGGCAACCGTCTCCTGAGCGATCTTGCCTCCCAACGAACGGAGCATCCCCTCATGAAGTCCGGACTAGCAAGCAAGCTAGCCGCAGCAGGAGCCAGCGCGGCCATGCTGGCAACCATGGCAGTAGGCATGCTGGCCACGCCCGCGGCGGCGGCCAGTGGATCGAGCCAGGCGGGGAAGGTGGCCTCGGTCGCCGCCAAGCCGAGGCCCGCCGTCTCTGCCGGCACCCCCAAGGCCTCCCCCGCGAAGTACGCGGGTGAGTGCCCCGTCAACGTGACCTTCTCCTCGAAGATCAAGGTGAAGGCCGTCAAGAGCAAGACCACGGTCGCCTACCGGTGGCTGCGTGGAGACGGCTCCAAGGGCAAGGTGAAGTCCTTCACCTTCCGCGGCAAGGGCGTCAAGAGCTTCATCGTCAAGGAGAAGGCCACCTTCAAGGGCAACGTCAAGGGCTGGCAGGCCATCCAGGTCCTGGCCCCGCGCGGCGTGAAGTCCTCGAAGGGCTACTTCTCGGTCGCCTGTGGCTCTGACGAGGACAAGCACGAGATCATCAACCCCCGCGTCGGCGCTCAGGTGTGGGTCGACGAGGGCAACTGCAAGGCCGTCCTGGTCGGTCGCATCCACGCCTCCGGCGTCCGCTGGGTGCACTACCGCTGGGTCGTCAACGGCCGCGTCGTCGACCGTGACTCCGTCCGCGTCGACGGCTCGCGCAAGGTCTTCCACGTGATCAGGCCCCGTGACGACTTCAGGGGCTGGGCCTCGCTGCAGATCGTCGGCCCGGTGGAGGCCTCCTCCAACCGCGCCTACTTCAAGATCTGGTGCAAGGACACGTCGCCGAAGGTCTGGGCCTCCGTCGACGCTCCGGCCGCCTACGAGGGCGCCTGCCCGACGACCCGTACGTTCAGCGCCGTGCTCAGTGCGAGTGGTCGCACCACCGTGAAGTACCGCTGGATCCGTGACGGTGTGGCGGGCGACTGGAAGCACGCCTACTTCAGCGGTCACGGCCCGCAGCGTGAGCGGGTGTTCGACAGCTGGACCACCTCGGTCTCCGGCGAGTCCAAGCGCGCGATCGACATCGCCGGTGGCCCGACCACCGGCAGCGTGGTGGCCAAGGTCGTCTGCAAGGTCGCTCCGACCCCCACGCCGACCCCCAGCCCGGTTCCCCCCACTCCCACTCCCACCCCCACCCCGACCACCACCGCCTGACGGCACGGTAGGTCGAGGTAGCGCGCCCGGCGGCTGACGCCGGGCCGCGTCCCGAGTGAGACGAGAGGCGGCGCCCGCATCCAGCGGGCGCCGCCTCTCGCGTTTCCGCGCCCGTCTTCCGGCGCCCGGGTTCCGGAGGCCGTGCGGCGCGGGTGGCGGGGTGGGGACCTCGTGGTCTCCCGCGTCGGGCACCATCGAAGGATGACCCACGTTCCTCCCGGATCCGGCTGGCCCGACGATCCCGCCCGTCCCGACACCCCGGTCGCGCACGACCCCGCAGAGGTGCGGAAACTCGCGGGGGAGAGCCGTACCCTCGCGGAGCTCACGGCCGCGCAGTCGGTCTGCCGGGCCTGCCCGCGCCTGGTGGAGTGGCGTGAGGAGGTGGCGAGGGTCAGGCGGCGGGCGTTCGCCGAGGAGACCTACTGGGGCCGGCCCATCGCCGGGTGGGGCGACGAGAGGCCCGAGATCCTCATCGTCGGGCTGGCGCCGGCGGCGCACGGCGGCAACAGGACCGGGAGGATCTTCACCGGCGACCGCAGCGGCGACTGGCTGTTCGCCTCGCTGTACCGGACGGGCCTGGCCGTACAGGAGACCAGCCTTCGCGCGGGGGACGGCCAGCGGCTCGTCGGCGCGCGGATGGTGGCGGCGGTCCGGTGCGCTCCCCCCGCCAACAAGCCCGAGCCCGCCGAGCGGTCCGCCTGCTTCCCCTGGCTGTCCCGCGAGGTCGCCCTGGTCTCGGCTGACGTACGGGTGGTCGTCGCGCTGGGAGGTTTCGCCTGGCAGGCGATCTGGCCCGCGCTGAAGGACGCCGGGTACGCCCTGCCGCGGCCGAGACCGCCCTTCGGGCACGGCGCCGAGGTGGAGATCACCTCTCCCCGGGGAAGTTCCGCGCATCTTCTCGGCTGCTATCACCCCAGCCAGCAGAACACCTTCACCGGCCGGGTGACCGCGCGGATGCTCGACGACCTCTTCACCAGGGCGAACGCGCTTCGCGGCTTGTGAACTCGATCACAAAGAGAAGATCGGTGGGAATTCTGTCGAGAAGAGCAGGTGTTTCTAGCCGGTAGCGGAAATTCTGGTCAGGTTGCCACATGGGCGGCTGGCGCGATCGGAGGCCCGAGCGTATGCTTGTGAAAGGTTTCACAAGCTATGAAACTTAAGGATGGCGTCGAAGTGAACCGCAACTCCAAGCACATCGTGGTCGTCGGTGGAGGCTACGTCGGCCTCTACACCGTGCTGCGCCTGCAGCACACCCTCCGCAAGGAACTCCGCGAAGGAAGCGTGCGCATCACCGTCCTGACCCCCGAATCCCACATGACCTACCAGCCCTTCCTCCCCGAGGCCGCCGCGGGGAACCTCTCGCCCCGGCACGTGGTCGTCCCGCTCCGCCGCGTGCTCTCGAAGGCGACGATCCTCAACGGCAAGGTCTCCAAGGTCAACCACGCGGCCAAGACCGTCACCTTCGCCCCCAACGTCGGCACGCCGCACGAGATCGACTACGACATCGTGGTCATGGCCGCCGGATCGATCTCCCGTACGCTTCCCATCCCCGGCCTGGCCGACGCCGCGATCGGTTTCAAGACGGTCGGCGAGGCGATCGCGCTGCGCAACCGGGTGCTCGAGCTCCTCGACCGGGCCGAGAGCGACGAGAACGAGGCCCTGCGCAGGCGTGCCCTGACCTTCGTCGTGATCGGCGGGGGTTTCGCGGGCGTCGAGGCGCTCGCCGAGCTGGAGGACATGGCGGTCGACGCCACCCGCTACTACCGGAACATCTCCCGCGAGGACATGCGCTGGATCCTCGTCGAGGCCACCGACCGCATCCTTCCCGAGGTCGGCCCCGAGATGGGCGCGTGGACCGCCGAGCAGCTGCGCGAGCGCGGCATCGAGGTCAAGATGAACACCCGCCTCGAGTCCTGCGAGGGCGGCCTGGTCAAGCTCTCCGACGGAGAGGAGTTCGAGGCCGCCACCATCGTGTGGACCGCGGGGGTGAAGCCCAGCCCGGTGGTCAACGCCGGGGACCTGCCGCTCGACGAGCGCGGCCGGATCAAGACGACCTCCCGCCTGACCGTGGTCGGCGTCGAGGACGCCTACTCGGCCGGAGACGTGGCGGGGGTGCCCGACCTGACCAACCCCGGCCAGTACTGCGCGCCCAACGCGCAGCACGCCGTGCGGCAGGCCAAGGTCCTGGCGGACAACATCACCCGGAGCCTGCGCGGGCGGGAGCTCGCCGACTACCGGCACAGGTACGTCGGCTCCGTCGCCGGTCTGGGCCTGCACAAGGGCGTCGCCAACGTCTACGGGATCAAGCTCCGCGGGCTCGCCGCGTGGTTCATGCACCGCACCTACCACCTGTCGCGGGTGCCCACCGTCAACCGCAAGGTCCGCGTGACGGCCGACTGGACCCTGGCGCTCTTCTTCAAGCGCGAGACCGTCTCCCTGGGGGAGATCGAGGAGCCGCGCACGGAGTTCCGCGCCGCGGCGACGAACTGAACCCCCGCCCCGGAGGGCGGAACCGACTCCCGAACCCGGAGGTGGGCGACGAGGCCCACCTCCGGGTTCGCCGTTCCCCGCGGTGTGCTATTCCTTGACCGGGCCCCTCCGAAGCCGAGGCGATCCGTGGGTTTCCAATGAAAGTGATGCGACGGTTGCCTTGAGCAGTTACGCATGAGTGGTCCGTTACGTATGATTACGGCGCCCCCGTAGCCCAATGGCAGAGGCAAACCCCTTAAAAGGGTTCGAGTGAGGGTTCGAGTCCCTCCGGGGGCACTCATGACGATCTGCCGGACAAGGCCCATGACCAGTGAAAACTGGGTCGTGGGCCTTTCCTCGTTTATCCGGACGTCCATGACCGGTGCCGAACGGCCACGGCCGTCCATCCCAAATGCGTCCGCGAAACTTTTGCGGTTACCCAAATGTGATCAGTTTTCCCGGGCGCGTTCGGGATTCGCCGCCGGGCGCGGAGCCCCGCATCTCGGCGCCCTTCGCGTGGAGGGATGTGGGCGGGCGGGCCACGGCGCCGCCGTGGCCCGCCCGCTCGGCGGTCTCGGCGGCGGGCGCACCGGCGGGGGCCGGACACCCACCGCGCTTCACCTCCTGGCCAGTCTGACCGTAAATTGGAAATATGGACGGTAAAAATCCCCTCGGGGAGTTTCTCCGTGCTCGACGCGAGGTCACGACCGTCGACCAGGTGGGGCTGCCGCGGACCCGTCGCCGGACACCCGGACTGCGCCGGGACGAGGTCGCGATGCTGGCCGACGTGAGTACCGACTACTACATCCGGCTGGAACAGGGGCGGGAGCGCAATCCGTCGGTCCGGGTGCTCGAGGCCCTGGCACGGGTCTTCCAGCTCGGCCCCGAGGCGGCCGAACACCTTCACGATCTCGCGCACCGCAGGGGCCCCGACCACGAGCCGGTCGGCGGTACCGACCGGTTGCGTCCGGCGGTGCGGCGGTTCGTGGAGGGGTGTGATCACGCGGTCACGTTCGTGCTGAACCGCCGGCTCGACCTCATCGCCCGGAATCCACTGGCCACCGCCCTTTACCGAGGAGTGGGCGGCTGCGACAACGCGCTGCGGCTGGCCTTCCTCAACCCCGTCGCACGCGAGTTCTACCTGAACTGGGAACAGCAGGCCCGTGACCTGGTGGCCCATCTCCGCGCCATCGGGGGAACGGGCCACGCGGACCCGTTCGTGCTGGAACTGGTCAAGGATCTCTCACGGGGGAGCGAGGCCTTCCGGCGGCTGTGGGCCCGCTACGACGTCCGTAGCAGGACGTACAGGTCCGTTCCGTATCGCCACGGCGAGATCGGGGAGATGACTCTCAACTATGAGGTGTTCCGCGTCGGCGGTCTCGCGGGCCAGCAGCTCGTCGTCGGCCAGCCCGACCCGGACGCCACCTCGGAACGCGCTTTCGACGCGCTGAGAAGGCTCGCCGGAGTTGAGGGGACCCGCCCGGCCGGCGACGAACGGCGAGAGGGGTAGGGGGCGACCCGCCTCCCGTGAAAGGGCGCGCGTCCCTGGGCGGGCACCGCGTCGCCCGTCCGACGATCGGCCGGTGATCGGCGCGGATGTGATCACGGTTCGATGTGCCGCACGGCCTGGGATTCGGAAGGGTCCCAGGTATAAAATAGTAACCATGAGGGACGAGGCGAACCTGGAGCCCATGCTCCGGGCCAACGGGATCGCCCGCCAGGTGATCGGTCACATCGGGGACAAGTGGTCCCTGCTGGTGATCGCGGCGCTGGGGCACGGGGCCCAGCGGTTCTCCCGGCTCAAGACGCGGATCGAGGGGATCAACCAGCGCATGCTCACCCGGACGCTCAGGGCACTGGAGCGCGACGGCATCGTCGAGCGCAACGTCTATCCGACCTCGCCGCCCACGGTGGAATACGTGCTCACCCGGATGGGGCGGGACCTGTCGGTGGCCGTGACCGGCATCTGCGAGTGGGCGCGCCGCAATCTCGACGAGGTCGAGGCGTCGCAGCGGCTTTTCGACGAGCGATCGGCGAAACAGATGTGAGGCTCGGGAACCGGACGTGCTACCCGTTCGTTGACAACATCGGCGGTAGCCGTACGGTCACTTGGACAACATAGATATCGGCACGATACGGCCGTGTGACAACCGATCTAATACGCTGATCGCGTAGGTCGCAGCGTGGAGGCAGCGATGGAGAGCAAGAACCCCGTATTCAGTCGGCAGGCCAAGGGCCAGCAGCAAGGCTGGGGCGCGCCGACCCCCACCCCTGAGCAGCTTCAGGGCATGTACAACACGCCGTCATACGCGCCGCCCGCACAGCGGACGATGACGATCGACGACGTGGTCGTGCGTGGTTTCATCACACTTGGCACGCTCGTCGTCTCGGCGGCGGTCGCCTGGGTGCTCAATCTCGGCATGGTCGCGGCGATCGCCGGTGTCATCGTCGGCCTGATCCTCGCCCTGGTCATCTCGTTCAAGTCCAGCACCAACCCCGTGCTGATCCTCGGCTACTCGGTCGCCTACGGCGTCGCCGTCGGCGTGATCAGCCACGTCTACAACGATCTGTACAGCGGCATCGTCTTCCAGGCGGTGGTCGGTACGGCCCTGGCGTTCGCCGCCATGCTCACCGTCTACTCGCTGCGCATCATCCGCGTGACGCCGAAGTTCACCAAGTTCGTCGTGGCCGCGGGGCTGGGCCTGATGGGCCTCATGCTCATCAACCTGGTCGCCGGTTTCTTCATCGAAGACGGCATCGGCATCCGGTCGGGCGGCCCGCTGGCCTACGTGTTCAGCATCGCCACGATCCTCATCGGCTGCTTCTTCCTGCTCCTCGACTTCGACGAGGTCGAGCGCGGGGTGAAGAACGGTGCCCCGGAGAAGTACTCCTGGCTGATGGCCTTCGGCCTGACCGTCACCCTGGTCTGGATCTACCTGGAGATCCTGCGCCTGCTGAGCTACTTCTCGAGTAGCGACTGACGAACAGCGCAGGGAGGCCCCGCCGGACACGTTCCGGCGGGGCCTTCCGTTTTTCTTGGCGGACACGTGAGTGAACGGAAGGCAACGGGGGATAGACGAACCGCGACGGAAGAGAGCATCTCGGGGCTTGCTATCTGGGCTTTCGTGATGCACTGTCGAGCAAAGGAGCCTATCCGTGGAGGTGCCCATGTCGTTGAACCACTCACTGGAGACGCAGAGCAAGCTGATCGCAAGGGTCCCGGACATCACGGGACGCGCACTCCCAGAGTGGTTCCAAGCAATCGACAACGGCCCGTCGTTCCTTCGCTGCGATGAGCGAGCCACCTGGCTCGCCGATGAGCACGGGCTGACCCACGGCTACGCCGCCGCCATTGTGCACGAGCACGAGCGGCATCGCCGTACCCGTTACCTGTAAGTCGCCTATCGCCGTGAAGCCCGCGCCACTTCCGGTGGTGCGGGCTTTGATGTGCGCGATGATGAGCGCATGGATCATGACAAGGCGCGCGGGTTCATCCGCGCCAACCACCGCGCGGTCATGCTGACCTCGCACGCCGACGGGCGCCCGCAACTCTCCCCGGTCACCGTGGGGCTCGACGCGGAGGGGAACGCGATCGTCAGCACCCGGGAGACCGCGGCGAAGGTGCGCAACCTCCGCAGGAACCCGCAGGTGTCGCTCTGCGTGACGACCGACGAATTCTTCGGCGAGTGGATCCAGATCGACGGCGTGGCGGAGATCGTTTCCCTGCCCGAGGCGATGGATCTCCTGGTCGGCTACTACCGTGACATCTCCGGCGAGCACCCCGACTGGGACGACTACCGGGCCGCCATGGAGCGGGACCGGCGGGTGATCCTGAAGATCGCGATCACCCGCGCCGGCCCCGACGTGCACGGCTGACCGGCCGTCCCCGGCGCGGAGACACCGCGGCCGGGCATCGGGGTCTCCGATCGCCCGGCCGGGTCCAGCCGTCTCAGCTGAGGCGTTCCAGGACCATCGCCATGCCCTGGCCGCCACCGACGCACATGGTCTCCAGGCCGATCGACCTGTCGTGGAAGGCGAGGCTGTTGATCAGCGTGGAGGTGATGCGGGCACCGGTCATCCCGAAGGGGTGGCCGACCGCGATGGCGCCGCCGTTGACGTTGAGCCGGTCGATGTCGATCCCGAGGTCCTGGTAGGACGGGATGACCTGGGCGGCGAACGCCTCGTTGATCTCGACGAGGTCCACGTCGCCGATGGCCATGCCCGCCCTGGCCAGGGCCTGCTTCGAGGCCTCGACCGGGCCCAGGCCCATGATCTCGGGGGACAGGCCGGTCACCCCGGTGGAGACGATCCGGGCGAGCGGGGTGATGCCGAGCTCGGCGGCTCTGGTGTCGCTCATCACGATCACGGCGGCGGCGCCGTCGTTCAGCGGGCAGCAGTTGCCCGCGGTGACCGTGCCGTCCGGCCGGAATACCGGCTTGAGCTGGGAGACCGCCTCGTAGGTGGTCCCCGCGCGGGGGCCGTCGTCCTTGCTCACCACGGTCCCGTCGGGCAGGGTCACCGGGGTGATGTCCCTCTCCCAGAAGCCGTTGGCGAGGGCCTTCTCCGCCAGGTTCTGGGAGCGGACGCCGAACTCGTCCTGCTCCTGCCGGGAGACGCCCTTCAGCCCGGCGAGGTTCTCCGCCGTCTGGCCCATCGCCACGTAGACGTCGGGCACCTGGCCGTCCTCGCGCGGGTCGTGCCAGACTCCCTTGCCGCCCTCGGCGGCACTGAGCGAGCGGGCGTGGGCGTCGCCGAACAGCGGGTTCATCGTGTCGGGCAGCGAGTCGGAACTGCCCTTGGCGAAGCGGGAGACGCACTCCACGCCCGCGGAGACGAACACGTCGCCCTCGCCGGCCCTGATCGCGTGCAGGGCCATCCGGGTGGTCTGCAGCGAGGACGAGCAGTAGCGGGTCACGGTGGTGCCCGGCACGCCGTCCAGGCCGAGCAGGGTGGCGACCACCCGGCCCATGTTGAAGCCCTGCTCGCCGCCCGGCAGGCCGCAGCCCAGCATGAGGTCGTCGATCGTGGTCGGGTCGAGCTGGGGGACCTTGGCAAGCGCGGCCTGGATGATCTGTACGGTCAGGTCGTCGGGGCGGATGTCCTTGAGGGACCCCTTGAAGGCGCGTCCGATGGGCGAGCGCGCGGTCGCGACGATGACTGCCTCGGGCATGTGGCTCTCCTGGGTTCGTGTCTGCTCCTCCAGCGGAGCGTACCGCGCGGTATGCCCGAAGCCACGCCCCGGGGGCGGTGTAACAGAACTTTGTACGGGAAGCACAAGGCCCCCTCCCGCCCGGCGGGAGGGGGCTCGGCCACGAATCAGCCGTACATGCCGGGGGAGGTGCCGTCGCCGTCCTTGATCCCGTGGAGGCCGCCCTTCTCGTCACGCCACATCCGCCAGCCGTTCTGGCTGCCGGTGAACCACAGGGGCGGGGCGCCCGCGCCGGACACCCGCGTGCCGTCGGCGAGCCTGAACTGGCACAGCGAGGCCACCGAGTAGAAGCCGGAGTTCTGGCCCTTGAGCGCGAGCGGCTTGGGATCGGTCACGCAGAAGGACCAGGCCCGCTCGTCCTTGACGTCGGCGTTGCGGCCGGTGGGCAGGTCGAAGACGTTGCCCGGCTTGCCGTGCCGCAGGAAGCCGACCTTCTCCATCCGGGTCGGGAAGGCCAGCCACCAGCCCGACTCGGGAACCTGCTCGGCGGAGATCTGGCCGAGGACCCGGCCGCTGTCGGCCTCCAGCCGGGCGAACCCGCCGTAGCGGCCCTCCTGGTCGACCGGGCGGACCACCGGCGCGAAGCCGGGGCTGCCACTGGGGTAGACGCGGACCACCGACGGGCGCATCCAGTTGACCGTGCCGTCGGCGAGCTTGACGGAGAACAGGCCGAAGGCGGAGACCTTGCTCGTCTTCGGATTGGTGTAGGGGGCGACGTATCCGACGAGGTTCCCCGCGGTCGCGCCGAAGGACCAGCCTCCCGACAGGTCCACCCCGGCGCCGAGGGGCTGCTCGACGGGAACCCGCCAGACGGCCTTGCCCGTCTTCAGGTCGCGCGCCTCCAGGACGGGGTGGCGGGCCAGGCGGAGGAACACCACGCGCGAGGCGTCGGACCACTCGGCCTCGGCGATGCCGGGGATCTTCCACATGACCTTGCCGGTCATCGGATCGAGGACGACGACGCGGGCGCTCGCGAGCGCGGTGTTCTCGGGCACGCACACGAACGCCCCGCACCGCTGCGGGCCGAAGGTGGAGTGCACCGGGCGGCTCCACTTACGCGTCCCGGTCCTGCCGTCGAGGCCGACGAGCGTGGCCTTCCAGCGGCCCCGCCTGGCGGGGTCGATCGTCACCGCGACGGCCTGTCCCGCGGAGGTCTCGACGATCGCGGGGGCGGGCACCCCCATCCCCGGCAGGCGGCCCGCCATGGTCGAGGGATGGGCCCACAGCCTCCTGCCGGTGGCCAGGTCGAGGGCCACCGTCTCCAGCGTGCCGTCGGGCTTCATGGAGGTCGTCGTGGCGACGCCACCGGCGGTGGTGGTGCGGCTGACCGCGTTCATCTCGGTGTTGTGCCAGGTGGGATGGTCCGGGGTGGCCGCTTCTGTGCCGGAGCAGCCGCCCAGGGCCAGAGCTCCGGCGAGCACCAGGGCCGGTTTCGCGAGGGGCCGGATCACGGGTATTCCACTCCAATGCGGGCGAGGCGTTACGGCTTCGCAGCGGAGGGTGACCGTGTTCAGGCGTCGTTGGGCCGCATCCCCGGCCTGCGGCCGAGCATGGTCACCCACCGTCCGTGAGGTCCGGTCGCTCGTCCGGCGACACGGGTCGCGGAGACCTCGGCGCCGGGCTCCTCCGCGGCCTTGGCCGCCGCGAGGTAGATCGACTCAGCGCGCCGGGCCCGGGGCTCGGGCCAGAGTTCCAACGCACTGCATACGGAAGGTAGCACCGCGTAAGCAATCTGGAGATAACCTTGAGCAGATGGGTGATAACGATCAAGGCCGAACATCTCCGCGGGGTTGGTGTCGAACTCCTGCCCCAGCAGGTCCGCGAAGGCCACCGTCCGCCCGCCCGCCTCGACCACGGCGACGGTCTGCGCGGCGGCCAGCTGGCGGCTCCACCGCCGTGTCACCCAGCGGAGCGGCTGCGCGATCGGCCGGACCGTGCCGAGGTCGGGGCAGGTGCCCACGACCACCTCCGCCCCCGCCTCCCGCAGCCGCCTGACCGCCTTCTGCAGATGCCGTACGGCGTGGGCGGGCCTGCTCTGCGAGGTGACGTCGTTGGCCCCGACGAAGATGACCGCGATATCGGGACGGGCCCTCAGCGCCGTGTCCACCTGCTCGCCCAGCTCCGCGGAGGTCGCTCCCGACCTGCCCGCCACGGTCAGCCGCACCGGCCGCTCGGCGATCACGGACAGCCCGTGGGCGATCAGCACGGCGGGCGTCTCCGCCGGGTCGGAGGTGCCCAGGCCGACGGAGATGGAATCGCCGAGCATGGCCATCCTGAGCGGCTCGCCGCCGAACGCCCCGTACACGCCGTCCGACGGCGGTCCCTCCATGCCGTGCGGGCGGCCGACGGCGCGGCGGGCCACCAGTGCCTCGGCCAGCAGCAGGCCGTAGGTCGCCGCGCCGAGCGCGGTGAGGCCCCCTCCGCCCAGCGCGGCCGCCGCGGCGATGCGGCGGGCGGTCCTCGCCACTCCCGGTGTCCAGATCACGTGGCGTCGCTCCCTCCGTACAGGGCGGTAGCGTTGCCCTTGGCAACACAGCCGAGTCCCCGCCACCCCCATGGGATCACGGCGACCACAACAACAAGCCGACCAAGCTTTGGTATTTCGAGGTGATATCCCGGTGCGCGTACATGACTCGCTCGTCGAGCTGATGGGCAACACCCCTCTCGTCCGGCTGCACAAGGTGACGGAGGGCATCTCCGCCCAGGTGCTCGCGAAGGTGGAGTACTTCAACCCGGGGGGATCGGTGAAGGACCGCATCGCGGTCCGGATGATCGACGCCGCCGAGCGTTCGGGGGAGCTGCGCCCGGGGGGCACGATCGTGGAGCCCACCTCGGGTAACACCGGGATCGGCCTCGCCATCGTGGCCCAGCAGCGGGGATACCGTTGCCTGTTCGTGGTGCCGGACAAGGTGGCCCAGGACAAGATCTCGGTTCTGCGCGCCTACGGTGCCGAGGTCGTGGTCTGCCCGACGGCGGTCGCCCCCGATCACCCCGACTCCTACTACTCCGTCTCCGACCGGCTGGCCAGGGAGACGCCGAACGCCTGGAAGCCGGACCAGTACTCCAACCCGCACAACACCGAGAGCCACTACCACTCCACGGGCCCGGAGGTCTGGGAGCAGACCGAGGGCAGGATCACCCACTTCGTGGCGGGTGTCGGCACCGGCGGCACGATCAGCGGCACCGGCCGCTACCTCAAGGAGGTATCCGGCGGCCGGGTCAAGGTCATCGGAGCCGATCCGGAGGGCTCGGTCTACTCCGGGGGCACCGGGCGCCCGTACCTGGTGGAGGGGGTCGGCGAGGACATCTGGCCGGCCAACTACGACACCACGATCTGCGACGAGGTCATCGCGATCTCCGACAGGGACTCCTTCAACATGACCCGTCGCCTGGCCCGCGAGGAGGCGCTGCTGGTGGGCGGCTCCTGCGGCATGGCGACGGTCGCGGCGCTGCGCGTGGCCGAGCGGGCCGGGCCGGACGACGTGATCGTGGTGCTGCTGCCCGACGGCGGCCGGGGCTACCTGTCGAAGATCTTCAACGACGAGTGGATGGCCGACTACGGCTTCCTGACCACCTCCAGCGAGGAGGGCCTGGTCAAGGACGTGCTGACCCAGAAGCGCTCCGGCATGCCGGAGTTCGTGCACACCCACCCGCACGAGTCGGTCGACACGGCCATCTCGATCATGCGCGAGTACGGCGTGTCGCAGCTTCCGGTGATGAAGGAGGAGCCGCCGGTCATGGCCGCCGAGGTGGTCGGCTCGATCCTGGAGCGCGACCTGCTCGACGCCCTCTACCGGGGCCGGGTGCGGCCGACCGACCCGCTGGCCGCCCACATGTCGCAGCCGCTGCCGACGATCGGCGCGGGGGAGCCGGTCTCCATCGCCGTCGAGGCGCTGGAGAAGGCCGACGCCGCGGTCGTCCTCGACGACGGCAAGCCCGTCGGCCTGATCACCCGTCAGGACCTGCTGGCCTTCCTCGCCAACCGCTAGCCGCTAGCCGTGCTCCCGGCCGGGTCCCCGGCCCTCCGGGGGACGCGGGGGTCTCCCGGCTCCGCGCCGTCCGGGGATCCGAGGGTCTCCCGGGACGGAGGCCTCCGAGGTCAGAGGGGGAACTCCGCCATCACCTCCCAGGCCCCGGAGGGGGTGGGCCCGGCCATGAGGCGGCCGCCGAGCGCCTCGACGCGCTCGGCCATGCCCACCAGGCCGAAGCCGCCCCCGAGGCGGGAGATCCTGACGTCGGCCGTCGAGCCGTAGTTGCGCACCCGCAGCCGCACGGCGCCCCCGGTGGCCGAGGCGCCGCCCACGCCCGCGCCGGTCGAGGTGCTCGCGGAGGCGTAGGCGGCACGCCGGCTTCGCGGGTCCTGGCCGTTCCTCGTTCTCGCGCGCACGCTCTCGGCCCACGCGCGCAGGTCGGATCCGTCGGTGAGCTTCAGGTCCGCCTCGACCCAGCCGGTGCCCGGGGCGTGCCTGCGGACGTTGGTCAGCGACTCCTGGAGGACCCGGTGGAGGGTGGTCATCACCTCCTGGGCCACGGTGTCGTCGGTGATGCCCTGGCCGATGTCGAAGGTGACCTGGGGGCCCGCGGCGGAGAAGCGCTCGACCATCGTGCGCATGTCCATGAGGGTGCTGCCCGGTGAGCGGGCCGCCTGGTCCTCCGCGCGCAGCACGCTGACCAGGCGGCGCATCGAGGTCAGCGCGTCGGCCCCGGCGTTGGCGATCGCCTCCAGGGAGGGGACCACGGCCTCCGGCCTCTGCTCTGCGACGACCTTGGCGGCCTGCGCCTGCACCACGATCCCGGTGATGTGGTGGGCGACCAGGTCGTGCAGTTCCCTGGCCAGTTCCAGGCGCTCGGACCGCCGCACCGTGTTGACGGCCTCCCGGCGGCGCTCCAGCTGGAAGCGGAGGTAGGCGCCGATCCCGGCGGCGAAGGACCAGCAGACGAAGAGCAGGAAGCCGACGGCTATCGCCGGCTCCGGGCCTATGGAGTTCATGCGGGCGGTGGAGGCTTCGAGCACGACCATCGCCGCGAGGGAGAGCAGCGCGGCCCGCCGTACCGGCTCGATCGCGCGCAGCCCGCCGACGGTGAGGACCAGCAGCGACCCGATCTCGGCCGCGCCGGGACTGCCGTCGCCGTTGGTGATCCCGATGAGCAGGGAGGACAGGAACGACACCGTCAGCAGGGTGACGAGCCCGCCGACCCGTCGGCGGCGGCGTCGCACCACCGCCACGACGCCGACCAGGCCGCACACGGGGCTCAGCAGTATCGCCGGATTGAGGCCGTTCGTCGCCGCGACCACGTCGATCAGCAGGAGCAGGACAAGCCAGCCGATCAACGCTATCTCGCTGAGGCGTTTGACCCAGTAGACCAACCGGCTCGTTTCTCCCACGGTCCCCGAGCCTAGGCCTCGAGGAGGAGATGTCATATCGGCCGTTCGGTCGAACCGCCCCCGCCGGGACCGGCTCTTCAGCGGAGGCGGCGCCGGGAGCCCGTGACCGATCCTTGAGAGGTCGAAGGGGGAAAGAGATGACCGTCATCGGGATCGTGCTGCTGGTCGCGGGGCTCGTGGTCGGCGCGGCCCTGACGCTCGCCGACCCGCTCCTGCTCTCGCGGATCAGCGGGGAACGCGCCGAGTAGGCCGAGTAGGCGGCGGAGGGCCGTGGGGAGCGGCTCCCACGGCCCTGGGGCCCCCGCTGCTGCGAGTAGCGTTGACCCCATGAACCATGGATTCGAGACGCTGGCCATCCACGCAGGTCAGGAGCCCGACCCCTACACCGGGGCCGTGGTGCCCCCGATCTACGCGGTGTCCACCTACAAGCAGGACGGCGTGGGCGGGTTGCGCGCCGGATACGAGTACAGCCGGTCGGCCAACCCGACCAGGACCGCGCTGGAGGAGGCCATGGCCGCCGTCGAGGGCGGCAGCCGTGGCCTGGCCTTCGCCTCGGGTCTGGCGGCCGAGGACACGGTGCTCCGTACGATCTGCAGGCCGGGTGACCACGTGATCATCCCGAACGACGCCTACGGCGGCACCTACCGCCTGTTCGCGAAGGTCCACGAGCGCTGGGGGCTGCACTACGACCCGGTGCCGCTGGGCGACCTGGCGGCGGTGGCGGCCGCCGTGACCCAGAAGACCAAGATTATTTGGGTGGAGACGCCCACCAACCCGCTGCTCGGCATCGCGGACATCGCGGCCCTGGCCCAGCTCGCGGCCGAGTGCGGCGCGCTGCTGGTGGTGGACAACACCTTCGCCTCCCCGTACCTGCAGCAGCCGCTGGCGCTGGGTGCGGACGTCGTGGTGCACTCGACCACCAAGTACGTGGGCGGTCACTCCGACGTGGTCGGCGGCGCGCTCGTCGCGCGGGACGCCGGGCTGGGCGAGGAGCTCGCCTACCACCAGAACGCGATGGGCGCGGTGGCCGGGCCGTTCGACGCCTGGCTGACGCTGCGCGGCCTCAAGACGCTCGGCGTGAGGATGGACCGTCACTGCGACAACGCCGAGCGGGTGGTGGACCTGCTGCTCGCCCATCCGCGGGTGACCTCGGTGCTCTACCCGGGCCTGGCCGACCACCCCGGCCACGAGGTGGCGGCCAAGCAGATGAAGCGTTTCGGCGGCATGGTCTCCTTCCGCGTCGCCGGGGGTGAGGCCGAGGCGGTCGAGCTGTGCGACCGGACCAGGCTGTTCATCCTGGGCGAGTCGCTCGGCGGCGTGGAGTCGCTGATCGAGCACCCGGGCCGGATGACCCACGCCTCCGTGGCGGGCTCGCCGCTGGAGGTTCCCGGAGACCTGGTACGCCTGTCGGTCGGCATCGAGTCGATCGACGACCTGCTGGCCGACCTCACCCAGGCGCTGGGGTAGGGACGGGCACGGGAGGCGCAGGGGAGGCACGGGGAGTCGGGCGCGGGCTCCGGCCGGGTCGTCGCGACGGGCCTGGCACGGGCCGTGAGGGGGCCGGGCGGGGCCACGTGTCCGACGGGGCCGGGCGGGCCCGGGGACGGGCGCTGACCGAGCCGCGGGGCGGCCGGGCGGCTCAGACCGGGTCGCCCCAGACCATCAGCACCAGGATGACCATCCAGATCAGCACGATCACACCGGAGAGCGCGGCGATCCGGCCCACCTGCACCTTGGCATCGTCGTCCGGGTTCTCGCTGGCGAGGACCCGGATGGCGGTGCTCTGGTCCCGGTCCACCATGATCAGCAGTACCGCGGCGACGATGAAGAGCGTCATGGACACCGACAGGTACGGCTTTCCGAGAAATTCGCGGCCCAGCAGCAGCCCGAACAGGAAGACCCCGACGGACGCGAAACCGTAGAGACGCGTGGTCTTGTGCAGATAACGCAGGACGCCGACGTTCTTGGCACGGATGAATCTGGGGGTGGACATCGTGGCGGCGGTGATCGGCCCCAGAGCGAAGATCGCAAAACCGATGTGCAGCCAGAGCAGCAGGTCTGTCATGCGCCAGACATTAGTATCCGGTGATCTCGTCTGGGTACGGCTCGCGCGGGGTCACTCACCTTCGACGGTGTCGTTCCTGTCGCGCGTGGGCGGGACCATGCACAACTCGAAACAGACGCAGACGATGAGCATCAGCGCCACGAGAATTCCCGCGAGCATCGGGCTCACTTCCTCCCCTTTCGAGAACCGTGTTTTTCCATTACTGGGTAGACGGCGTTTGTTTCGAGGTGGTTGTTACGGAAGGGTCACGGTTGAGGGGGCGATGTCCGGCGTACGAGATTTTCGATCTTCGCATTCCGCTCGGAGCACGTCCGCGGGGTTAGTAGGATCGTGGGCGAGCTCGTACCCGTGTGATGAGACCGGCGGCGGTGAAGTCGTGGTCGTGCCGGGCGGGCGTTCCATCGGACAGAGTAAGACGGCACAAGGGAGTGCCCGCCGTGGGTGTCAAACATGTTGAGCCGTACACCGAGGAGTGGCGGGAGCAGCCGTCCCGCTACGCCCGCCTCGTCGTCGAGGCGCTGGGCGACCAGGTCGAGAGCTGGTGGCAGGGGCCCTGCGACCCGCGCACCGTCACCATCCGCCTGATCGACGGCGACGCGCTGGTCTGGGACGAGGAGAGCGGCTGGCGCCGTGGCCGCTACGCGAGCGGCGACCCCGCGACCCCCACGGTCCTCACCGACGACCGCTATCTCGGCGGCGGCCTCCTGCTCTCCCCCGAGCGGGTCCCCTCCGCGATCGCCGACGCCCGCGCGGGCGTCGGCAACAGCACGGCGTGGCGGCCCTGCTACCGCTCCCACCGCCACCACCGCGACGGCTTCGATCTGGCGCTCGACGGCTACGTCGCCTACGTCAACGCCTGATCCCTCATAGAGCTCAGCGGGTGCGGCGGGACCGCAGGAAGTCGCTGACGACGTACTCTCCCAGGCGGTCGGCGCCGGGGGAGAAGACCCGGCCGCCGTTGCGGCGCCCGACCTCGTTCACGAAATCCTTCAGACGCTCGTCGTCGGCGAGCATGAAGACGTTGAGCGTCGCCCTGCGCCGGGTCATCTTGTCGACCTCGGCGAGGGTCAGCTCCAGCGTCTCCTGGGTGGGCGGCCACTCGAAGGCCGCCGAGCCGTTGCGCCGCAGGTGGGCGGTGGGCTCACCGTCGGTGACCACGAGCACGACCGGCTCGAAGTCGGGGTGGCGGTCCAGGTGGCGTCCGGCGATCAGCAGGGCGTGGTGCAGGTTCGTCCCCTGCACCATGTCCCACTCCAGCCCCGCCAGCTCGTCGGGCTGCAGCACCCGGGCGTAGTTGGAGAAGCCGATGATCTGCACCGAATCCTGGGGGAACTTCGAGGCCACCAGCGCCTGCAGCGCCATCGCCGTCTGCTTGGCGGCGGCCCAGGTGCCGCGCAGCGCCATCGAGTAGGACAGGTCGACCAGCAGGCACACCGCGGCCGCCGTGCGCCGCTCGGTCTCGGCCACCTCGAAGTCGTCGACCGACAGGGTCACCGTGCCGCCGCTCCCGCCGCGCCGGACGCCGTTGATCACCGTGCGGACCACGTCGATCGGCTGCTCGTCGCCGAACCGCCAGGGCCGCGTGGAGCCGGTGAGCTCACCGGCCGAGCCCGCGTCCACCTGGTCGTGGTCGCCGCGGCGCCCGCTCTCAAGGGAGGCGAAGACGCGACGCAGCGCGGTCTCTCCCAGCCGCCGTACGGCCTTGGGGGTGAGCTCCAGCTTGCCGCGCCGGCGCAGGAGGTAGCCCTGCTGCTCCAGCTCGCGCTCGATCTGCTTGAGCGCCTCCAGGTCGTCGACGGCCGACCGGCCCAGGGCACGCCGGATCGCGGCCTCGTCGATGTCGTCCATGCGGGCGCCGGGGTAGTCCTGGCGGAGCGCGGCCTCCAGCTGGGTCAGGTCGGCGAGCTCGTCCAGCGCGCCCACGGCGTCGGACATCCCCATCGGCTCGTCGCCGCTCAGCCGCTCCGGGGTGTTCCAGGCCAGGTCGGGGCGGCGGGCGTAGAGGGATTCGCCCAGGCGGCGCATCTGCTCGTCCAGCCCGGCCTGCTGGAGGGTCTGCTCGATCAGCTGGTCGAGCTCCTCACGCTGGGCCGGGGTCAGGGAGGCCAGCAGGCGCTGGGTGGCCGCGGCCCGCCGGGCCAGGGCGTCGACCAGCTCCTCCAGGTTCCGCGGCGACTCCGGGAACATGTCCCCATATTTCGACATGAACTGCTCGAAGTCGGCCTGAGTGTGCTCGCCCCGGGAATCCCGGTCGAGCATGTCGTTCAGATCGGACATCATCTCCCTGACCCGCTCCATGGCGGCCGGGTCGGGGTTGGCCAGAGACTGCCGCATGCCGCGGAACTGGCTGTCGAGCACCTCCCTGCGCAGCAGGTCGCGCAGCTCCTCGAAGGTCCGCTGGGCGGCGGCCGAACGCCACCGGTAGGTGCCCAGCTCCCGGATGGCGCTCGCCGTGTCGTCGGGGAGGGCGGCCAGCTCCGCCTCGCGCAGCCGGGCCTCGTCCGAGGGATCGGGGAACAGCTCGGCCCGTTCCTGGCCGATCGCCTTGTCCAGCAGCGCCCTGGCCCGCTCCAGCGTGCCGTCGAGACGGCCGCGCTCGCGCAGCTCGCGGCGCCGCCGCCGCACCTCGCGGAGAAGATCCTCAAGGCCGCGACGGTCCTGCGCGCCCGGCAGGCCCTCCTTGAGCAGGTCGCGCAGGGCGTGCGCGGGATTGGAACCGGACAGGATTGCGTCGCCCATCCGGTCCAGCGCCGAACGGACGTCGTACGGCGGGGCGAGCGGGTCGGGCCCGTCCCGGTACTCGCCATAGCGATAGCTCATGCAGACACCTCAGGTGCGGTAAACCGTCGTGCCGTCCACCTCGTCCTTGGACAGCCGGCGCAGGAGGTAAAGACCCTCCATGGCGAATTCCAGCGCGGCGGCGGCGTGCCCGGGGGACTCGTCGCCGATGCCGAGCTGGGACATGATCCTTGCCAGACCCGGAACCGGGCCGATCCTGCGCAGCAGCTCGGCCGCGGGAACCGTCACCCCCGACTCCACCTGGATGCCCTCGGAGAACTTCTCCAGCAGCGGGTTCAGGTCCGTGCCGCCGAGCGTGCCGCGGAACGTCTCGGCCACCGCCCTGCGCAGCAGGTGCGAGAGCACCTCGGTCTCCCGGCCCTCCTCGCTGACCTCGAACTCCACCTTGCCGCGCAGCGTGTGCACGATCCCCGGCAGGTCGGCGACCCTGGCCACCGCGTGGTCCTCGCCGGTCAGCGCGGCACGCCGTACGGCGGAGGCCGCCGCGGTCTCGGCGGCGGCGATGGAGAAGCGGGCCGAGACCCCCGAGCGGGCGTCCACCGCGGTGGACTCGCGGACCAGCCGGGTGAACCGGGCGATCACCTCGATCAGGTGGTCGGGCAGGTCGGCACCCACCTGGCCGAGCGCGGCCTCCTGGCGGATCAGGACCAGCTCGGTCTCGATCGACAGCGGGTAGTGGGTGCGGATCTCGGCGCCGAAGCGGTCCTTCAGCGGGGTGATGATCCGGCCGCGGTTGGTGTAGTCCTCGGGGTTGGCGCTCGCGATCAGCAGGATGTCCAGGGGCAGGCGCAGGTTGTAGCCCCTGACCTGGATGTCGCGCTCCTCCAGCACGTTGAGCAGCGACACCTGGATGCGCTCGGCCAGGTCGGGCAGCTCGTTGACGGAGAACACCCCGCGGTTGCTCCTGGGGACCAGGCCGTAGTGGACGGTCTCCGGGTCGCCGAGCGTGCGCCCTTCGGCGATCTTGATCGGGTCGATGTCGCCGATCAGGTCGCCGACGGAGGTGTCGGGGGTGGCGAGCTTCTCGCCGTACCGCTCGTCCCGGTGCTTCCAGGAGATCGGCAGCTCCTCGCCCGCCTCGCCGGCCAGGCGGCGGCAGCGGACGCACGAGGGTTCGTAGGGATGGTCGTTGATCTCACAACCCTCGACGACGGGGGTCCATTCGTCGAGGAGCCCGGTCACGGTGCGGATCAACCGGGTCTTGCCCTGACCCCGCTCACCGAGCAGGACCAGGTCGTGCCCGGCGAGCAGCGCTCGCTCCAGGTATGGCAGGACGGTGTCGTCGAAGCCCACGATGCCGGGGAACCGCGGCTCTCCTGCCCGCAGGCGGGTCAGGAGATTCTCACGGATCTCGGCCTTTACCGTACGGTGAATATGGCCGCTCGCGCGCAGCTCGCGCAGAGTTCGTGGCTCTGGGATGTGAGGCACGGGATCGAGCCTACGTCCACAACGCCCGATCCGGCACTCTCATCCCTCTTTCAGATCTTGACCGAATCCAAAGGGCGCAAGCCCAGCCTTCAGGCCGAGGTCAGCCCGAGCGGGAGTGCCCTTCAAGGTGCGAGCATGCCCCGGCCTTCCCGTTCACCCGCCGATACAGGGCGGTAGTCCTGGGAGACCTCAAAACGAAGAGCATGACGGCCAGGGCGAAAGGCACCATCGAACAGCCCGGCTCGCGGGTCGCGCAGAAGTCCGGCCTCAACAAGGCGATCTTGGACAGGGGCTGGTACGGGCTCGAACTCGCGCTGAGCAACGCAGCCCGGTACACGGGCAGCAAAGTGATTAAAGTTCCGGCGGCGTACACGTCTCAGACGTGCTCGGTGTGCAGGGCGGTGGATGCGGCATCGCGTGAGAGCCAAGCGCGATTCGCCTGCACCTCCTGCGGCCAGGTCGAGCATGCCGACGTGAAAGCCGCCAAGAACATCAAGGCCGCCGGGCAGGCGGTCTCAGGACGTGGAGACCTCGCCGTCGGGCGGTCTGTGAAGCGTCAACCACCCCGAACCGCCACGCGGCAGCATGCCGCGCCGGCGGCAAGGGAAATCCCGGCCCTTCAGAGCCGGGAGGAAGTCAATATTGCGTGAGGGGCAACGTGAGTGCTTGTGTCGCCAGTGGGGAGAATCGCTCCAAGACAAGGCATCGCACGGCTCCCCGGCAGGGGGGCCGGGACGACCTTGGAAGGGGCCGTCACGTGGGATCTCCGGAGTTCACGGTGTCCCGGCACCGAGGGACTTCACGGCTTCACGACAGGCTCCGCGACAGGATTCACGGCAAGATCCAAGGCTCAGGGCTTCAGGGCGAGCTTCCGGTGATACCCGGACACTCCCCGGTGAGCCACCGGACAAGGGATCAAGAAGGAGAGGCGAGACGAGTGGCGCTGATGACGAGCCGTTTCGCCGACGGCCTCGCGGTGGGGTCCGATCTGGTCTCCGCGGCCGAGACCGCGGTGCGCCAAGCCCTGTCCGGCCTGTCCGGACCGGCCGACCTGCTCTGCTTCTTCATCTGCGGGGACGATCCCGACGACGTCTCCCGCGCCGGGCTGCGCGCGATGAGCATGGCACCCGGCGCCGCCGTCCTCGGGTGCAGCGCCACCGGGGTCATCGGCGACGGGCAGGGGGTCGAGGTCACCCCCGCGGTGAGCGCCTGGGCCGCCTCCCTGGGCGGGGCCCGGCTGACGACCTTCGCGCTCGACACGCTGAGGACCGACGACCGGTTCGTCGTGGTCGGCCTGCCCGACCGTGCCCCCGACGACCACGCCGCCATCCTGCTCGCCGACCCCTACAGCTTCCCCACCGACGGCTTCGTCGAGCGTTCCGAGGAGGTCATGGGCAACCTCCCCCTGATCGGCGGCCTGGCCAACGCCATCCAGGGCCGCGGGGCGGTCCGGCTGTTCGTCAACGGGGAGATCCACACCGAGGGAGCCGTCGGAGTGCTGCTCAGCGGCGCCCTCAACGTCAGCACCGTCGTCAGCCAGGGCTGCCGCCCGATCGGCCCGACGATGGCCGTCACCTCCGCCGAGGACAACCTCCTGCTCGAGCTGGCCGGACAGCCCGCCCTGGCGCGGCTTGAGGAGATCGTCAGTGCCCTGGACGAGGACGACCGCGACCTGGTCGCCTCGGGGCTGCAGATCGGCATCGCCATGGACGAGTACGCCGAGAAGCACGAGCACGGCGACTTCCTGATCCGCGGCGTGCTCGGCATCGACCCCGAGCGGGAGGCCGTGGCCATCGGCGACGTCGTGGAGATCGGCCGTACCGTCCGCTTCCAGGTCCGCGACGCCGCCACCGCCGACGAGGACCTGTACGAGCTGCTGGACGCGCACCGCGAGGAGTTCGGCCGGGTGGACGGCGCCCTGCTGTTCTCCTGCAACGGCCGGGGCTCGGCCATGTTCGGCAGCGCCGACCACGACGCCGTCGCCGTCCGCGACACCCTGGGCCCCATCGGGGTGGCCGGGTTCTTCGCCGCCGGAGAGGTGGGCCCCGTGGGCGGCCACAACCACGTCCACGGCTTCACCGCCTCCGTCCTGGTCTTCTCCTCCCACCAGCCGGCCGGCCGCTCGTGACCTCCGCGGGAACCGGGGGACGTCACGAGCGGCTGGGCGGCGAAGGCCGTTACGGCGTTACCGGCGTGCCGCCGAAGGTCACGGCGAGGCGGCCGTCGGCGGCGAAGGACCAGTTCAGGGTGCCGGTGTAGGAGGAGCAGCGGGAGCCGTTGGAGCCGGACCAGAACTGGTTGGT